>JBCCRW010000001.1:0-54227 GCA_039201055.1 Planctomycetota bacterium
CCCGGCTCCCGGCTGTCGCCGGAATCTCGGCTCACCGGCGCGGCGGGTGAGCCGCTGGCCGAGCTGTAAGCGAATCCACGGGTCCCATGCATGCACAAGACCGCGCGCTGGGTACCCGGCCCGTCGCTTGAGGCTCCAGTCACGGCTCACCCGTGCAAGAAACGCGTGACGCGTGAGCTGAAGGTGTGGCGACTCGCTCAGGCACCCTCCTGGCAGCCGTGGATTTTGGGGTCGACATATACACCCGCTGCCGTGCCTGCATAGTGCGTCCTCAAAATCTCTTCAAAAGCGTCGCGCGTCTTCATCCGCACGAAGTCCTGACGGACCGTCTTTGTATCCGGATGCGAAAAGGAATACTTGATACAAAACTTCCGCATCAACAAGGGTGCCCTGGATTCACCATAGGTTTGTTCGCATAAGGCAAAATGCTCCTTCATGACTTCGCGTTGCACCGCGAGCGTCGGGGGCTTGGGCATCGGCTGACCGTTGGCGAGCGCCAAGCACTGCGTGAAAATCCACGGATTCCCGATCGCACCGCGGGCGATGGTGACTCCGTCGATGCCGGTTTGCTGGATCATCTTGAGCGGGTCGTCGGCGGCAAACAAATCGCCGCTACCGAGGACCTTGATCGAATCGCCGACATACCGTTTGACATCCGCAAGAAATTCCCAGCGACTCGGCCCAATGTACCGCTGCGAGACCGTGCGGCCGTGAACGGTGACGGCGGCCAAACCGGCATCGATGGCACCGTCCAAAATTTCAAAAAATGCGTCACGGGCTTCGGCGGTATCGTCAATGCCGCGCCGCATTTTCACCGTCACCGGAATGGCGTCGGGCACCGTATCACGAGTGCGGCGCAGAATTTCGATCGCCACTTCGGGCTGTGACAAATGAAACCCGCCGCGACAGCGACCGAGGACTTTCTTGACGGGGCAGCCAAAGTTGACGTCGATGATGTCGAAGCCCGCGGCGGCCAACTTGGCCGCGCCGGCGGAAAATTGCTCCGGTTCGGCACCCATCAATTGGCCACCCACGGGCGGTTCATCGGGATGAATGTCCAAAAAATGCTTGGTCTTTTGGCGTTTCGAAAGTGCTAGCAGGAATTGGTCCAGCATCACTTCGCAAATAGTGTACGCGGCGCCGTGGCGTCGTGCGATCACTCGCATCGGCAAATCGCTGTACCCTGACAGGGCCGCCTGGACGACGGGAAATCCGATCGAAACATTTCCGATCCGCAGGGGTGCGGCGGCCAAGTTCGGCCACGGCCTTTCCGCCAAAGCGTCAGAAACGCCGGTCGCCGAGTTCACCTTTTCAATTGTTGGAGACTGCGCCATCATGCCCGCTCGATTTTCACTATTGCTGCTTTGCGTTGGCCTGGTCGCGTCGGCCCCGGCCGGCTCCAATGTTACCCGAGCCGACGTTTTGACCAAGATGAAGATTCAAACCGATACCTTCGGCAAACTGGACAACGGCCGCGAAATCAAACGGTTCCGTTTGACCAATTCCAAGGGACACAGCGTCGCGGTGATGGAGTACGGGGCCACACTGCTGGATATTCAAGTTCCCGATCGCGACGGCAACCTGGCGAACGTCAATCTGTGCTTTGAAAACCTTGATTCCTACACCAAAGGCCATCCGTATTTTGGGTCCACCGTTGGCCGCTACGCCAACCGGATCGGTGGTGCGGCTTTCCAGATCGATGGCAAGACCTATCCCTTAACCAAGAACCACGGCCAGCACATTTTGCACGGCGGCAAAGACAATTTTGCTTATCAGCCGTGGGATGGCGAAGCTTTCGAAGACGCCGATGGCGTGGGGGTGCGATTCACGCTGAACAGCCCCGCCGGCGACAACGGCTTTCCCGGCAATGTCGACGTCGTCTGTGAGTACCGCTGGAACGACCGCGATGAGCTGTCGATTTCATTTACGGGAAAAACGGATGCAAAGACGCATCTGAATCTGACCAACCACAGTTACTTCAATTTGGGTGGCATGGGTTCGGGAAAGGTGCTCGATTACGTCGCGACGATTCATGCCGACGAAGTTTTGGACGTCGACGATGATCTGATTCCGACGGGTAAATTAAATTCAGTCGCCGACAGCGTGTTTGACTTTCGCGACGGCGAAAAACTGGGCAAACGCATTGATCAATTGCCGGCGACCAAGGGTTACGACCACTGCTACGTGGTTCGTGGTGAAGTCGGAACGTTGCGGCCGGTGGCCAAGGTGGTGGACCCCAAGTCGGGACGATTCTTGGAAATCGCGACCACTCAGCCGGGCGTTCAGCTTTACACCGCGAATCACCTGGGTGGTGGGCCGCAGAACGCGGGTCATTCGCAGCACGAAGCCTTTTGTTTGGAAACGCAGTACTTTCCCAATTCGCCGAATGTCGATTCGTTCCCTTCAACGCTGCTGGAACCCGGACAGGAATTACGGGAAACCACCGTTCATCGCTTTGGAGTGGAACGCTAGCGGGACGACTCAGGTGCAACCATTTGCAGACGCATGGTCACTCAGCGGGATCACACCGACCGCAACGTTGCCATAAGTGCTGCCACCGCCCAGATCGGTCAGCCGTTGGCTGGTGATTTCGTTTAGGCCTTTGCCATCGGGGCAATCGCGGTCCCACCACAAACCGACCGCGATCGCGGTTTCCCGTCGGGCTTTTTTGGTAACTCGGACCCAGCGGCGAATCGAGCCGATTCGACTGCGGATTTCGGCCAATTCCCCATCCGCCACGCCGGCCGACGCGGCATCATCGGGATGCAGTAGGATTTCGGGCCGGCCGCCGCGTCCCTTCTTCAGTCGCGCATCGTTGCCCATCGTGGAATTGACCGTGTGGCTGCCGGGTGGCGAGATCAAACGGAGCGGAAATTCGGCGGTCAGTGTTTCTTTGAATTCCAGTTGCACCGGAGGCGGATCGCCGAGTCGAATTTTGCGATCGGCGTAACTGGAACCGTCCGCATAGGGATGGAACACACCCTCGGGGTGCAGCGGCATCGAACGCTGCTGGCGAAGGGCTTCCCAGGTGATTCCGGCGGCGCGAAATCCGTCGGAATCCAGCAGCGAGGCGGCAATGGTTTCGGCGTCCCAAAACAGCGAAGGCTCGTCCAGTTTCAAACGTTTGGCCAGTTCCGCGAAGACCCAGGTGTTGGGCTTGGTTTCGCCGCGAGGCGGGACGACCGGCTGGGCCCATTGAACGTGATAATGACCGTAGGCGGCATAAATGTCCGCGTGTTCTAGAAACGTTGTCGCCGGCAGGATGAAGTCCGCATACTTTGCGGTATCGGTTTGGAAGTGTTCCAGCACGACCAGCAGCAGATCCTCGCGCATCAGTCCCCGGCGGACTGCGGCCGAATCGGGCGCGACGACGGCGGGATTGCTGTTGAAGACAAACATCGCATCGATCGGATCATCGCTCCGATTCAATTCACTGCCCAATTCGCATTGATTGACCCGCCGTGCGTCGGGGCGCAGGCGATGCTTGCCGGCGGCATGGTCCTTATTCCACGGAAACCCGCCACTGGTACTGATTCCGCCACCGCCACCGTCGCGACACCATGCACCGGAGATTGCCGGCAGCGAGGCAATCGCTTGGATGGCGTTGCCGCCGCCCTCGTTGCGTGTCATGCCGTAGCCGACTCGCACGTACATCGGATCGTGCGTGCAGAGGGTGTCCGCCAGCCAGCGAAGCTGTTCGGTGGGTAAGTCGCAACGATCGGCCGTTTTTTCGATCGTCCACCGGTCACAAGCGGAAACGTATGCCGGGTATCCGCTGGTATGTTTTTGAACAAAATCGGCATCGACACGCTGGCGGCGAATCAATTCACGGCCCAAGAATAACGCTAACGCGGCGTCCGAACCCACTCGCGGCGCAACGTGATGTTGGGCGATGCGAGTGGTTTCGTTTTCGTAGGGGTCGATATGAATCACCGGTGCGCCATTCTTGGCGGCTTGTTTGATCCAGGGGATTAAATGCGAATGGCTTCGCGCGGCATTGATGCCCCACAGGATGATCAATCCCGCGTGCGGAATCATTTCGGGCGGCGTCGCCAACTTGTTCGGCCCGTAGACGCGTTCCCAACCGGCGCCGCCGGTGGTGGAACACATCGTTTGATCCTGTTCGATCGCGCCCAGGGTCCGGAAAAACGTCAGGGGATGGTTGCCCTGGATTTGTCCGAGCGTCCCTCCGTAAGAGAAAGGCAGGATGGATCGCGGTCCGCGATTTCGCAGCACCGCGGCGCTTCGCTGGGCGATTTCGTCCAGAGCGTCGTCCCATGACACCGTTTCGAAACGGCCGTCGCCTTTGCCACCACACCGCCGCTGCGGCTGGACAATCCGCTCGGGCGATTCGCGTCGTTCGGGATAACGGGCGGTCTTGTTGCACGCAAAACCCTTGGTGATCGGATGCCGGGGATCCCCGCCCAACGAGACCACTCGCCCCGCACCATCCACACCGATGGAAAGGCTGCAGGTATCGGGGCAATCAAGCGCGCATACGGACGGCAAAATATTGATCGTCATGCTTGAATCCAAGACGTTTCCACTGGACTGACCTCGGTATAGACTCGCGGGCGTTTTGGTTGTGCCGCACCTAAATCCGCCACGCTCCACCCGCCTGCTCGATGCGTAAACGCCGCTCCTTCCGCCCCGAACTTCTCGAAAGACGCCAACTGCTTGCCGCCACACTCGAAGCCGGGGAAACGGGTTTGACGGTGGCGGACCTGGATCCCGCGCAAATCGGGGCGGTGGAGTCGGCCGATGCAACATCGGCGCCCCTCGATTTTACGCTTGGCTACGCGGCCCGCCAGCGGATCGATGCGATCTTAGCCGGAACCGACACTTCGGCGACCAAGGGGTACCGATTTGGCGAAGCGATTTCGGCCCACGTCGGGCCCGAGTGCGATGGTGTTTGGAAAACCGACGGGACATTGGCGACTTGGAACACGGTGATTCGTTCGCCGGGGGCGTTGTCATTGAATTTGGGTTTTGGCCAATTTTCGATGCCCGCCGGCGGTGTGCTCAGCCTGCGTGGCGAGGACGAACAACGTGTCGAATTCACCTCGCAGGACAATGACGAACACGGCGAATTGTGGACGCCGATATTTTTGGGTGACACACTGGAATTGTCGGTAACGCTGCCCGAAAGCTTGCGTCCGGAATTGCGTTTGAGCGTCGCGTCGGTCAACCACGGTTTTCGCAGCCACGAGGGGACGGCAACGCCCGCCAATACTGCGCACGAAACCAGCGATGCGTCACACGAAAAGAGCGACAAAATCGGTGGCGATGTTTCGGGATCGTGCAACATCGATGTGGTTTGTGGCGCCGATGACCTGCCCGGTGTGGGGCAACAAATCGATGCCTTTCGCGATGAGATCCGTTCGGTCGGGGCTTACACGGTCGGCGGCATCGACACGTGCAGCGGGTCGCTGATCAACAATACCGCGGGCGACGGCACGCCTTACTTTTTGACAGCCGACCATTGCGGATTGTCGCCCACAAACGCCCCATCCATGGTGGTGTACTGGAATTTTGAATGCTCGTTTTGTCGGACCCCCGGAAGCCCTGCCAGCGGAGGCGTTGCGGATGGACGGTTGGATCAATTTAACAGTGGTGCAATCTTTCGCTCCGGTGCAGCGGATAGCGACTTTACCTTGGTGGAACTCGATGACCCCATCGATCCGGCGCACAACGTGTTTTTCGCCGGTTGGGATCGCAGCGGCGTCGATCCCGATTCGGCCGTCGCGATTCACCATCCGGCGGTTGCCGAAAAACGCATCAGTTTTGAAGACGACGCGGTCACCACGACGGCCTACTTTGGCGAAGTCGGCAGCGGAATCACCCATTTTCGAGTGGAAGATTGGGACGCGGGCACAACCGAACCCGGTTCATCGGGGTCGCCGTTGTTTGATTCGTCGGGCCGGATCGTCGGTCAATTGCATGGGGGGCTGGCCGCCTGTGGAAACGACCTTGACGATTGGTACGGCAAGTTTTCGGTTTCCTGGGACGGTGTTTCCGTGGCCTCCCGGCTGCGTGACTGGCTGGACCCGCTGAACACCGGCGTCACGACCTTGGACGGTCAAAACCTGGTCGATCTGTTCGACTTTGGTGATGCCAACCCGGAAGTTTACGCATCGGACCTGGCCGGCGACGGCGCGCGGCATGCCGCCACCGGCAATCTGTTCTTGGGCGATGGTGTCAACTACGAACCCAACGTTCGCGGCGACACCAACGCCCGTGGCGATGTCGATGACGGCGTCGTGATTTTGTCGCCACCGGTTGCCGGCGGCTCATTTGATGTCGATGTGACGGCATCGGCGGCCGGGGTGCTGGACTACTTCATCGACTTTGATCAAGACGGCGTGTTCGGTAACAACGCGGGTGAAGTGTTCACCGCATCGCTCGCCGCGGGCCGCCAAACCTTGTCGATCGCCGTTCCCGCGACCGCCGCGGGCACCACCTTCGCTCGATTCCGAATCAGTTCGGCCGGCGGCTTGGCAGCCACGGGTCTGGCTGCCGACGGTGAAGTTGAAGACTACTATTTGAAAGTCTTTGCCCAGGCTCCCGAGTTGGATTTTGCCGATGCGTCGCTGGGCGACATCGCCAGCAACCCCGCCCGGCATGTCGTCGATGGTGCCCGACTGGGTGGCGTTGTGAGCGCCGATGACGAACCCAGCCAGGGCGATCAATTGACCGGTGACGACGGTGACGACGGCGTGATCTTTACCGAACCGTTTGTCCGCGGCGGCGTCACGTTGGTGACCATCGAAAGCACCGGAGGTATTTTGGATGCCGCCTTTGACTTCAGCGGCGATGGTATTTTCCAAGCCGATGAACAGGTGCGCTCACAAGTCTTCGCGGGTTCGGATTTCGTTTTCATCGAAGTCCCTGACGACGCGGTGCTGGGCAAGGTCCGCAGCCAATTTCGCATTTCGGATATCGGATCCGAGTTCGCTCGTGGTTTGGAGTTTTCGGGCGAAGTGGAAGATTATCAGATCGTCGTGATCGATTTTCCCAGCGTCATGTTGACGGACTTTGACTCGGCCGCACCGCCCGCTTTGCCCACCGGCTGGACCCAAACCGGCACGGGTGCCAATTCCTGGGCCACCAGCAGCGAGGCGGGCGGCTTCGATTCCAACCACGCGGTCATCGAAAACATCAGCTCGATATCGGACCGATCGCTCGTCTCGCCCGCCGTAACGGTTCCGGAAAATTCAAATTTGGTTTTCGATCACGAATTAGGCCTGGAGGAAAGCTTCGATGGCGGAGTGCTGGAGATTCGTATCGGGGGCGGGGCATTCGAAGACATCGTGGCCGCGGGTGGCTCATTCGTCAGTGGAGCCTACACCGGGTCGCTAAGCACGTTCTATGAAAACCCGTTGGGCGGACGCGCCGCGTGGACGGGAAGTTCGATCGGCGTGATCACCACGGAAGTGGCTTTGCCAGCCTCCGCGGTTGGTCAAACGGTACAGTTTCGTTGGCGGCTGGGGACCGACAACAGTGTTTCCGCGGATCCGTGGCGGGTCGACAATATCCGCTGGGTCGCCGAAGACTTTGAATATGACTTTGGCGACGCACCCGATTCCTATGGAACGTTGTCCGGCAGCGGCGGTGCGGCACACATTCGCAGCGAACTTTCGCTGGGTCCGAGCGTTGACTTTGAGACCGACGGTACGCCCGGTGGCGGTGCCGCCGGCGATATCGACGATGGCGTGATCATCCCCGGGGTATTGAACGCTGTGGATCGCTTTGTCGAAGTCAACGTGGGCGGATCGCAATCGGCGTTGTTGAGCGTCTGGTTGGACCTAGATGCCAACGGCCAATTCGATGAACCCGCCGTGGCTCGCGACATTCCCGTGGTCCCCGGTTCCCAACAGGTTGAATTGGACTTGCCGGCCGATCTGCAAGCCACCCAAACGATCGCCCGCTTTCGCCTATCGTCCAACGCCGGCTTGGATTCGCAACAGATCGCCGGTGACGGTGAAGTCGAAGATTATGTGGTGGCGATCGAGCCGGCGCCGCTGCCTCAGGTGCATCGCATTGTCATCAACGACGGACGCGACACGCGATCGGCACTCGATTCCGTCGAAATCCATTTTGATCAACTGGTTTCACTGGATACCGGAAATTTGAGCGCCGGGATCGCGATGTTGGACCTGGACACCGGCGACGTCGTCCCGGTGTCGATGAGCATTCGCGAGGTATCGGCGACGGCGGCGATTCCTCGGGTGCATCACGTCGTTCGCATTGAGATCGCCGGGACACTGCCGGATATCGCCCGCTACGAATTACTGCTGGACACCGACCAAATCACGTCGGTGGCTGGCAATTTGGTGGGCAATCACGACGGCGGCCAGAGTTATCGACATGTCGACGGCCTGTTCCGAAAATACGGCGATGCCAACGGCGACGATTCGGTCAATTTGCTGGACTTTGCCGATTTCCGCCAAACATTTGGTCGTTCCGAGGGCGACACCGGCTATCTGCCGAGCCTGGATTACAACGGCGATGGCACGGTGGATCTGCTCGACTTCGCGGCCTTCCGACGCACATTCGGTTCGTGAGTCCGCCGCACTTGGATGGCTACATCGATGGCATGCTAAAACCGGCGGGCGGCTTGAAGCCGCCGGTGCCCTGCGGCGCTTGCGGCATTTGCGGCGGATTTGTCTTGGGACTCGATGTCGTCGTCGGACGGGCCGGGGGCATGCCAAAGCTCGGATTGCCCTTCATCCAGCTGGGTGCGGAGTCGGTCGGCGGCGTTGTTGCCTCGGTCGCCGCCTTGGATTGCAAGGTACCCGCGGGCGTACCACCAACCGGTGCGGGTGTCGCCGAGGGCCATCCGTAGCCAAAGGACGGCGTTTGGCTGGTGGCCGCTTCAGCTGCGACCCGCGCTACGGGCCCCGCCGCGGCTTCGGGATAACTTGCCGCGCCCGGATAACTTGCCGCGCCCGGATAACTTGCCGCGCCCGGATAACTTGCTGCGCCCGGGTAACTTGCCGTATTCGGGTAACTTGCGGTTTGTCCGGACAGCACACCCTGGGGCGCACTGACGGTCATGGCGGGTGTTCCGGAAGTCCCGCCGCCGGTCCCGAAACCGGGTTTTGCACCCGAGACGAAGCGATTGGTCGTGATGTCCGCGGTGCCGGTGACATTCGACCGGGATGCCACGGTCGCCTGGGGAGTGCTATTGGGAACGACAGAGCTACCGGGAACGGGCGTGCTATCGGGAACGGGCGTGCTCGCGATCGCGGTGTCCGTGCTACCGGAGGTCACTCCGCTGGGCGGCGTCAACGCGTCGATCTGGGCCAGCATTTCTTTGGAACGCGATACCGCGCGACTGATCGAAGCATCACCGTCGGCTTTGGAATCAAATTTGATGGATTCGTTCAGGTGTCGCCGCGCGTCCGCGATGCTCCCGGCGCGGTATTGCAGGTAAGCCATGTTGAAGTGTGCGACGGCGGGTTTGTTGTTCCGCACCAAAATGTCGTAGGCACCTTTTTCGTCGCCGGATTCGTGCATCACCATCGCCAAGTGATTGGCATACCGACTGGTTTGTGGCTCGATCTGCGTCGCCCGTTTCATGACGGTGATGGCCATGTCGGTGCGACCGAGCTTGTGCAGGGTCAGTCCGAGCTCGTGGTAGAGTTCCGGATCATTGGGCGATTGACTGATCGCTTTCTGGAAGGTTTCGGCTGCGACGGGATACTTTTGTTGTCGGTAGTTCAGCCGCGCGAGGTTGGCCAGCGCCCCAGCGTGATTGGGATCAATCTTTAAAGCCTTTTCGTAATATTCGTACGCCCGCTCGGGATCGCCGCTGGATTCCCACAATTGGCCATTGGCCACAAACACCTTGGGATCGATCTGTTCCGGCTTATTGTCCAGAGACAGAGGATCGTCTTCAGCCACGTCCGTTTCGGGAGTGTCGCGGCGAAAGACGCCGGCGACCGCCTGGGTGGTTTTTCCCCAGGCACCTTTGGCGGAATCTCCAAAGGATGCCATCGTCGCATTGACGCCCTTTTCTCCGGTGGCGACTTTGGCGCCGGTGGACGAATCTTTTTTGGCGAGCGGGTTTAGGGAGGGCAGCGTGGCTCCGGTCCCGGCACATCCGACGGTCAGCGGAGCGGCAAGCAGGGCCGAGAGGAGCAGTTGCCGGCGTCGGTTTCGATCGTTGGCTTTCACAATTAGTTCCTCCCGCCGCATCGAGGCGCCGGGTCTGTGGGTCGAATCTCCTTGCAACAGGATCGACCGCTACAGAGCGAAAACTTGAAAGCCGATGGCGAGAATTCAGCGGGTTTTGGCGATGGAACGGGCCGACGCAAATTCCGCCAATCCGTCGACCAGCGCGTCCAGTTGCGTTACCAACCAAGGTTCGAACAAGTCTTCGACAGCCCCGTCATAACGGCACTGCAGGTGGCTCCAGTTGGCCGGCGGTCGGCCAGAGGTCGCATCCGCAGCGACGGCATTCGCCGTTTCGGCGATTTGATCGCTCGCGGATGCGGCATCCTCAAACGTGGAATCATTCGTCGGCAATTGTGGTCCTTTTGAGTTGGGTGTCGTCATCGTTGTGGATCCACGTTTCTTGGCGGGCGGAAGGGCAAGCGGGTTCGGCGGGGCGAAAAACAGCGACCGGTATGCAGACACTCAAAACGTCGTCGAGGTTCTGCGTCGCGGTTTGGGATGAATTGAGGTTCCAACATCAAGTTTTCGAAAGTTCTATTGAGCAAGCACCGTGCCGGGTTTGCTTGCATTTCGTCATTGCGGCCGCAAGTCGAAGATCCCATGGCACTTACGTTTTTGCTGTTGAATCCTGGACAAAATCATTCGCGTGTTTTCTACGCGGCACCTGTTGAAAAATGCCAACATGGCAGGCAGCGAAAACGACCTGGCTATGAAGTATTTTCGCGGTTGAAGGGCAATCGGTTGCGTCGGAAAACTTGAATCGGCAAAAGAAAGGCGGATCGATTGCCCACTTTGGCCATTCCGGTGGGTGTTCCGCTTCCCATGGAGCACTTCGGTCTGTCCGCTTCCGCTTCTCATTTGGTCTGCTTCCATGACTTGGGCCGTCTTCATGAATCCACGTTTTTCGGCTTCGCTTGCCGTCATCGCTGCCGTCGCGCTGGCCCACGGCCCCACTGCTCACGCGGAAAAGGGATCCCAGCCCCAGGTGGGTGCCGCGGCGCCCGATTTTGAGCTTCCCGCGGTCGCGGGCGGCCGCAGCGGCCAAGTCAAGCTTTCCGAGGTGACCGCCAAGTCCGACGTCGTGCTGGTCATGCTGCGGGGATGGCCCGGGTACCAATGCCCGTTGTGCTCCCGCCAGGTCGGCGATTTTGTGAAATCCGCGAAAGCGTTTTCTGATAAAGGTGCCGAGGTCTTGCTGGTGTACCCGGGTCCGGCGAGCCAATTGTCCGACAAAGCCAAGGCGTTCCTGCGATCAAGCCGGCTGCCCAAGAACTTTACGATGGTGACCGATCCGGACTATGAAATGACCCAGGCTTACGGTTTGCGCTGGGCGGCGACCCGAGAAACGGCGTACCCGGCGACGTTTGTCATCGGTACCGATGGCAAGATCTCGTGGTCCAAAATCAGCAAATCGCATGGCGGCAGGACAAACGCGAAAGAGGTGCTCGCGCAGCTGTAATGCCTTGTTCCAAGCGAACATAAGGGTAGCCGTTGTTCGCCAGAACACGGAGGTGTTCGGGAGTTCCGGCTTCTGGCGAAGGCCAGCTACGGAGCGGCCTGTCGCCGCTCACAAATCGATCTCCGGTGCAAAGGTGAGCGACAGGGCGCGAGCCGTCGGTCCCCAGTACCGCGTACCGGCGGCTACGAGATTCGTTTTTACAGGCTGCCGGTTTCGATGCCGTCGTTGATCGCGTTGGAGATCAAATCGGCGATTGCCGGCGCCGGTTGGCTGGGCGGATGAGGCGGCAACTCACGCTGTTTGACAAAGATCTGCATCCGATTGGCGACGTCCTCGGCGGCAACCGAATCCATCGGCACATCCAGCCTGTAGCCGCTGGGCTCGTCGGGATCAACAATCAGCACGGGCTTAAGCAAATCTTGGAAATCGTAAGCGGTCACCTTTTTGGCGGCGACGGCGGACTGGATGGCAAGCCAGTCGGATTCGAACTGATCAAGAATTTTAGCGGCATCGGAACTAGCGGCGTCCGCTGAATCACCCGCGTCGGCTGGATCCGCCGTGTCTTCGGCCAGCTTGCGAAGCGTACTGTGGACCGCCTGCATGTGTCCCCATTGCAGCACCGGCAAACTTTGCAGCCGTGTCATGATGCCGGTCGCGGTATCGTTGTCGAAACGGCCGTTTTCAAGCTGCGTGCCCAATTCACGAATCTTCGCGACGACCGCCTTCTTGTCGTCCGGTTCAAGCTGACTCTGCTCCAACTCGGGCAGGTAATTCTTGGTAATGGTGCGGGTGGCGATCTCCGCCCGCTGCGAATACAGATAGGCCGTCGAAACCCCGAAACAAACGAAACCAAAAATGCCCATCAACACGGTTCCGGCAAGCAGTGCGGGCATCCAACCGGGGCCCTCATCGATCTGCCGATCGTCGACTTGCCGATCGTCGATTTGCCGGTCGTCGATTTGCCGTTCAGCGGCTTGCTGATTATCGATCTGCTGATTATCGGGGGGCAATTGCGATTCGGAATCAGTCACGGAATTCGATCTTCAAAATTTTGAATTTTAAGCGTCCGGCGGGCGCATCGATCTCGACTTCCGTGCCAACTTTTTTGCCAAGCAGTCCCTGACCGAAGGGGCTCGTGATCGGAATCTTCCCGCCCGCGAAATCCTCTTCGCCGGCGCCCACGAGCGTGTATTCCTCCTCGTCCCCGTACTCGAGATCTTCAACCGTAACGGTGCAACCGAAGACCACTTCGTCCTTGGGCAACTGTGACACGTCGACGATGGACGCTCGCGCGATCTTGTCCTTCAACTCCAGGACCTTGGCCATCACCATGCCCTGGTTTTCGCGTTGAGCGTGGTATTCGGCATTCTCCTTGAGGTCACCTTCTTCTCGCGCGTCGGCGATCTTTTGGGTGATCTTGGGAAGCTCTTCTTTTTCCAGACGCTCGATTTCGGCTTTGATTTTGTTGTAGCCTTCGCGGGTCATGGGTACCGATTCGATCATGGCACCGTCACTGGGGTGGGGGAGCGAGGAGAGGGGCCCGAGTGATTCCGCTCGCGACGATTCGCGGCGTCGCCATCCCGCACAAACGCGGTGCCGGCAATCTGCTCGTGACCAAACAAAAAACCTTTCCCAGCGGGATGGGAAAGGTTTGCACGATACTGCATTTTGGGGGTTGGAACCCTAAACGACAAGCCCAATCGGGTATCGCGTCACGCCGACCGGTGATTATCGCGAAATGCTCAGGCTGCCCTTCATGCCCGGATTCATCCGGCGCTGGCGGTTTTCCAAATCCGCAAACAGCCTGGTTTGGCCGGTGAACACGTCCAGTTCCGGACTGACAAAGGTCACCTTCCCGACAGCCGGCGGGTCATTCGGGTGAGCCCCCAAAGGTCGGAATTGAACCGTCTTGCCCACCAATTCACTGCCGTAGCGGCGACCATCGATGAAGCATTCGACGCGTAGCTTGTCGAGCGACACGATTCGAATCACCGGTTTTCCCGTGTCGATCCATTGCCCGGGTTTGGCCGGCACCTCCACAATCGTCCCGCGAGTGGGGCTTAGGATTGAATGTCTGGCGAGCTTGGCCTTGACGACGTCGGCGGCGGATGCCTTTTCGGCCGCGCCCGCTTGAGCGATTGCCCGTTGGTGATCGGCCTGTTCAATCGACAAACGTGCCTGGTCGACCGTCAAGCGAAGTTTGTTCAGTTCGGATTCCGGGACGGAGCCGGCAAATCGCTGGTTGGCGAATTCCGACATCTCCAATTCCTTTTGACGCACTTCAAAGGAGCGTCGGGCAAAACGAATGTCGACATCATTGTCCGCCGCGATACCGGCGGCGGTCGCGGCAGCCTGGGCGGCGCGGAGTTCCGCACGAACGACGTCGTCGCGAAGGTGAACCAACAATTGGCCAAGTTCCACTTCGTCGCCTTCACGCACGAGCACTTGATCAATTCGTGCGGGCACCTCGGCCGCGACCGTCGTGTTCTCGATCAAGCTCAATTGAGCGTCGCTGATCGTGATGGCGTCACCATCTTCCCTTGCCGGTGGAACGGGCGTTGATGCTGGAACGGGCGTTGACTCTGGAACGGGCGTTGCCGGTGGCGTGGGAACCGGCGGTACCCCCGGCGGCATTACCTCTTGCGTCGTTACCTCTGGCAACTGGGCCGCGGCAGATGGCGTGTCCAAGCGGATGGTTTGCAGGGTGACGCAGAGGACCGCGATGGCCAGCGAAGACGCTTGAAATCGGGAAATCATGTTAGGCTCGCGATAAGGGAAGTCCATTTCCCCAATATTGTGTTTCGCCCGAACCACGAATTGCACCGAAGAATTCCGCAATGAAGCCAAATCCATCCTCCGATCATGAGCTTTGTATCGGTTTCACCACGCTGGCGGACCGCGAACAGGCCGATCGCCTGGCAGCGCGCTTGGTCCAGGCCGGTTTAGCGGCGTGTGTCCAGATCGATGGGCCGATCATCAGCCACTATCACTGGGACGGCCAATCATGCCGCGATGAAGAATTTCGCCTGGTCATCAAGACGACGCGGAACCGGCTGGAGGATCTTCGCGTGTGGATCGAAAACGAGCATCCCTATGACCAACCACAGTGGTTGGTGATTGCGGCTATCGATACATCACCGGGCTACGCAAAGTGGGCGGCCCAGCAGTGTGACCCCGAATCGAGCGGACCATAAGGGCTCCGGCGTCTGGCGAAGTCCGGCTACCCGAAGGATGAGTGGCAACTGACGACTAAGTTACGGTTGTGCCTGCAACCAACGAACCGCGTTGGCCAAGACGTCCAGGAAGACCTTGTCCTTAAAAGTCGCTTTGCTGTGGCCGTAGGTTGTGCCAAAAACATTGGCCTTGCCGTAGCGGTTGGTCCAAAACACGGCGTGCTCTTCTTGGTCTTTTTCGCTGGGACTGGTCGCCAGGACCTCGGTATTCGGCCACACCTTTTCGATGATGTAAAGCTCGTCGTTGGCCGAGGTGTAATCCTTGGGCACGCCTTTCATGATGGGGTGCGAGGCCTTGCGAACGGTGACGGGATATTCGCTTTTGTGATCGTGCCGACGACTGGTCACGCCCAAAAATTCACGCCAATCGTCGATTTTCGCGTCGCGATAGGTGTGCATGGCGCAGTGAATCACCATGGCATCGACGCCGTCATAATGCGCCTTGGTGATGCGGCGAATGTAATCGGGGTCCTTGGTGCCCGCGAAGCACTCGTTGTGAATCACCAAGTCGAAACCCTTCGCCCAATCCGGATTGTCATACAAAGCGATCTTCGCCTTGGTTCCCGTGCCGCCTTCGGCAACCACGGTCCACTTCGCGGCGATACCACGCTCCTTGAAGGCCAACTGCAGCGCCTTGGTTTGAAAGTCATAATCGTGGCAACAGCCGCTGGTCACCAACAAGATGTCGACCGGTTCGCTTGCGTTATCTTCGGCCGGCGCTTCGGCCAAGACCCTCGGCAGCCCAACCACGGCTCCGATCGAAAAAGCGGTTGTCACGATTATGAACGACTTGAAGACGATACCGCAACATGCGATTCGAAGTGCGTCGCCGCGGATGGAAATTGGCTCAGAGTTTCTCATCGGTCGATACCGCTACGATTGCTGGGGCTGAGTTCGGATTCATGATCGTCGCCATCATATTTCAGAACCGTTTCAATACGATGTGGCGACAGCCGCAGATGACCGCCCAGCGGAACCAAATGGATCAGGAAGGAACAACCGACGACTTCGGCGTCGCAGCGTCGCACCAAGTCCACGCATGCGGCGACGGTGCCGCCGGTGGCCAGCAAGTCGTCGACGATCAACACGCGACTGCCCGAGGGCAAAGCATCGGTGTGAACTTGAAGTTCGTCGGTTCCATATTCCAAGTCATAGCTTTGTCGATGCACCGTGTGGGGCAACTTGCCGGGCTTGCGAATGGGCACAAAACCCGCGCCCAAGGTCTGGGCCACCGACGTGCCAAAGATAAACCCACGAGCTTCGGCGGCGGCGACAAAATCAACCTTTTGGTCGGCGAAGGGCGCCGCCATCGCTTCCACCGACTGAGCCAGGGCCTCGGCATCGGCCAGTAGCGGTGTGATGTCGCGAAACAAAATGCCCGGCTTTGGATAATCGGGGATGTCGCGAACCAAACGATAAAGCTCTTTCATTGAAAACGTTGGGTGACGGTGAACGGGTCGACGGGATGGCAAGCACGGGCTCTTTGGGTCCAAAGCCGCGATTCGGAAAAATCTTGGTTTTCAGAGCTGCCATGCGGGCCGGCATTGTAAGCGACGGTCGCTTCATCAAACCATCGAATTTGTTACGCTGCGGCGATGAATTCACCCGCGACACGCCCGGGTCCATCCGGGCCCGAATCCTTGCCGTTGATCAATTTGCCGTTCATCAAGATGCACGGCGCCGGTAACGACTATGTCTACATCGATACCTTTGACGGAAAATCAATTGATGATCCGCACACGCTGGCGCGACAAATGTCGCACCGTCGTTTCGGCGTCGGGGGCGACGGGTTGATTTTGATTCATCCCAGCGAGGTTGCCGACGCACGGATGCAAATGCACAACGCCGACGGCAGCGAAAGCGAAATGTGTGGCAATGGAATTCGGTGCGTTGCGAAATATTTGTATGACGAAGGCTTGGTCCACAAGCCCGAGCTGCGGATCGAAACCGGCGCCGGCGTGCTGACGCTGCGATTGGAACCCGATGCGTCCGACCGGGTTAAACAGGTGACCGTCAACATGGGGCGGCCGCGTTTGAGTGCCGCCGAAATCCCGACCACGGTGTTGTCCAACGACGACAGGGTGATTGACGTGCCGGTCGAGTTTGATGGGAAGACCTATGCGGTGACCTGTGTATCGATGGGCAATCCGCATTGTGTGCTGTTTGTTCCCGAGGCCAGCGATGCGTTGGTGTTAGGCTTGGGGCCCCGAATCGAAACCGATCCGCGCTTCCCCAAACGCACCAATGTCGAATTCGTGGAAGTGATTTCGCGCGGCGAGGTCCGGCAGCGAACGTGGGAACGCGGTAGCGGCGAAACCTGGGCCTGCGGCACGGGCGCGTCGGCGGTCTGCGTCGCCGGTGTGCTGACCGGACGCACCGAAGATCGCATTTTGAACCATTTGGTCGGCGGCGATTTGCGGCTGCACTACGACGGCGAAGTGGTGTGGATGACCGGCGGAGCGGTCACCACGTTTCGCGGCAGCTGGTCGATGCCAAACGCGACGGCGACGTGACGATGTTTGACGACGACCTGGGCCTGGACGGCGCCGGTGGCAATGGAATCGGCGGCGATGGAATCGGTGGCGAGCCACGGATTCCCGAGATGACGGTTTCACAGTTCAATCAGTCCGTGAAGATGCTGATCGAACAGGCGATTCCCGAAATTCAGCTTCGCGGTGAAGTGTCCGGCTTGGCCCGCCCACGCAGCGGCCACCTGTACTTCACGCTCAAGGACGACCAATCGCAACTTCGCTGCGTGATGTGGCGTGATGCGGCGCGGCGGATCGAATCCTCGCTGGGCAAGCCACTGCGCGACGGCGACGCGGTGCATTGCGGCGGCCGCGTCGACGTGTACGTGCCACGCGGCCAATACCAGTTAAGCGTCGTGCGTTTGACACAGGCCGGTGTCGGCACCTTGCAGCAACGCTTTGAAGGGCTGAAGGCGAAGTTGAACGCCGAAGGCTGGTTTGATGCTGATCGCAAACGCCCCATCGTCAGCGTGCCGCGACGGATCGCGGTCGTCACCAGTCCCAGTGGCGCCGCGATTCGCGACTTTTTGCAGGCCGCGGGACGTCGTTGGAACGGTGTCGAGATCATTGTGGTCCCCACTCGGGTGCAAGGCGATGGTTCGGCCCGTGAAGTGGCCCGAGCAATTGGTCTGGCCCAGCAACTTCAGCCCCGCTGCGACACCATCGTCATCACGCGTGGTGGCGGCAGCATGGAGGACTTGTGGAGTTTCAACGAGGAGGTCGTCGTTCACGCGGTGGGCAAGTGTTCCATCCCAATGGTGTCGGCGATCGGTCACGAAATCGACGTCACGCTGTGTGATTTGGTCGCCGACCGTCGGGCAATGACGCCCACCGATGCCGCCAACGTTGCGCTGCCGGATCGGGACAGCATTGCCGAAATGACGCGGCAATTTCGCAAACGGCTGGATGAATCTTTGCGGAATCAAATCCGGCGCCTGAGCACGCAACTTGACTTCCTAGCCGAACGCCCCTGCCTGGCGCGGCCGGATGAATGGATTCAAGACCGGCACCAAATGCTCGATTACCTCGACCAGAACTTGCAAACGCATTCGCGACGAATCCTCGAAAGCGGATCGGCACAATTGAGTTCGCTGGCGGCCTCACTCGATGCCCTGTCGCCGCTCAAGGTGCTGGCCCGGGGTTACAGCGTCACGCTGCGGGACAATGGTGCTCTGGTGCAATCGTCTGCAGATGTCCGCCCCGGGGACGAGATCGAAACTCGTGTCGCCGATGGGACTTTTCGCTCGCGGGTGATTTGATCACCCGCCGGCTATTTCTTGAGGTCTTTGCTCTTCAAGAACACGGCATATTCGTCAGCGCTAATCTTGCCGTCACGGTTGTAGTCGGCCGCCTTGGGAGACATCAGCATGTCCTGCCATTCCGAGGCCGTTAGCACGCCGTCACTGTTCTTGTCATTCCGAGAGATTATGCGTTTGGCGAACTTGACATATTTGGGATCGGCCTTGGGCATGGGACCGCTGGGGGCGGCCGCCGCGGGCTGGCTGCTGCTTGCACCCGAGGCATCACCGGCAAGGACTTCCGATGCCGGCCCCTCTTCGACGTTGCGAACCGCTTCGGCAAAGGTGATCACGCCATCGCGATTGAAGTCGTATTCCGCAAATTGCTCGAACAAGTCGTTTGTCCATTCGGATGAAAATTCCGCCATGGTGACCTGTCCGTCACCGTTGGCGTCCTTGTCGGACACGATTCCCGGCACACCCTCGGGTGCCGACCGCCCATCCAGTGCTCGGTAGGATCGCCGCCCATTAAACAATTCGGGCGACTCACCGCGTTTGTCCGACTTCGTGGCGGGCTTTTCCGATTTTGACGTATCCTGGCTGCGCACCTCGCGTCGCCGAGCCGAGCGGATTGCCAGTTCGACCTGAGACAAGCGGTTGTCGCGATTGACGTCAAAATCCAGCGGGTTTCCGGAAAACCGCGAGCTGATCTCATCGGCGTCCAAATATCCATTCTTGTTGCGGTCGTATCGGCGAAGGATGTCGCTGGCATCCTTGTAATCGCGATCCGAATAGGTTGTCGACATCATTTCGGCCGCGGGACCAAAACCGAGTAACAAGGCGGGCATCTTTGCTTCGCCGAAACCCGGGACCAGCAATTCGGCCTGCATCGCGTCATCGTCATCGCGCCGGCGATCCCCATCGTCATCGCGTCGGCGATCATCATCATCGCGTCGATCCTCATCGCCACCGCGGCCGCGGCCGCGGTCACCGCCACGGCCCGAACCAAACTGTTCGCGCATTTTTGCAAAGCCGGCCTTGATTTTGCCCAGTGGGATCGGCTGGCCCGGTTTGATGCTGGAATCGAATTCGGCCAAGCGATCAACAAAGCGGGACATCCCGCCCTGCTGTTCGTCGGGATCCAGGACACCGTTCTTGTTCTTGTCCAATCGATCCAAAAAAGAACTCGGATCAAAACCGCCTCGGCCGCCCCGGTCACCACCGCGACCCCCAAAGGGGGGCTGGGCGGACGCCAGGCCGACAAAACAGACGGTGAAAATCGCAGCAAAAAATGTTCGTGTGTTCATCTTCATGAAACCCATTTCATCCCGGTGTGTTTCGCCAAATGGCCGAAAAAGCAAACACGACAATGTGGGAACACGATGGCGTCCCCAAACGGAAGCCAATACCCCCTGCCCGATTCGAACGAGCGTTCCGAGCGGAAAAGCCCGGCGTCCTGGGCCACTAGACGAAGGGGGCCATGCATCGGTGCTCTGGCGAACAACGGATATATTGCAGTTCCGCGTTCTGGCGAACAGCGGCTACGTCGACTGACGCACGGCACCGATGCTTCCCGGCGAATAACCGCTTTGTTAACGGATTCCGAGCGTTTCAGGCCGTTTCCTTCGACTCGGAGATTCGAGCGACTTTCGGGGCCGCGATAGGGATCTACGCTTCACCGACTTTTTTGACCACCTTGTCGATCAAGCCGTAATCTCGTGCCTCTTCGGCACTCATGAAGCGGTCCCGATCGGTGTCCTGTTCAATCTTTTCCAGCGTGTGCCCGGTGTGTTCGAGCAGGATTTCGTTCATCCGCTTCTTCACGCGACGCAATTCCTCGACGTGAATCTCGATCTCGCGAGCCGAACCCTGCATCCCGGCCAGCGGTTGGTGGATCATGATGCGGGCGTTGGGCAACGCGTAGCGTTTTCCCGCCGCTCCGGCGGTCAAAAGCGTCGCGCCCATCGAAGCGGCTTGCCCAATGCAATAGGTCGCGACATCACACGACACAAACTGCATCGTGTCATAAATCGCCATTCCCGCGGTGATGCTGCCGCCGGGGCTGTTGATATAAAGATGAATGTCGGATTTGGGATCATCCGATTGCAGGAATAACATCTGGGCAACGAGCGCGTTGGCGATTTGATCGTCAACCTGTTGGCCAAGGAAAATGATGCGATCCTTGAGCAGTCGGCTGTAGATATCATAGGTCCGCTCTTCGCGGCCACTTTTTTCAATCACATAGGGAATGGGCATTGTCGGAAACAAATTTTGGGGTGGATGGATGAGAAATGAAGCGTGGGCGTGGATTGGTGTTTGATCGCAGGCGATCAATCATCGTCGTCATCGTCCCCGGGCGGCTTTGAAAGGATCTCATCCACCAAGCCGTAGTCGACGGCCTCCTGAGCCCCCAAAAAGAAATCACGGTCGGTATCCTTCGCGATTTCCTCGACCTTTTTGCCGGTGTGCCGCGAAATGATCTCATTCAGGACGTCTCGGTAGCGGAACATCTCGGAAGCTTGAATTTCGATATCGCTGACCTGTCCGCCGACACCCCCGAGCGGCTGGTGAATCATGACGCGGCTGTTGGGCAAGCAATGTCGTTTGCCCTTGGTACCGCCGACCAACAGCACCGCGCCGCCGCTGCACGCTTCGCCGACGCAGTACGTCGCCACGGGGCAACTAAGGATTTGCATCGTGTCATAAATCGCCAACGTCGCGGTGACGCTGCCGCCGGGGCTGTTGATATAAAAATGGATATCTTTGCGGCGATTTTCACTTTGCAGATAAAGCAACTTCATGACCAATTCGTTGGCGTTGCCGTAGTGGATTTCGCCCTGCAGGAAAACGATGCGGTTTTCCAATAACAGGTCGCCCAGCGTCAATTGTCTTTGACGTTGGTAACTCTGGTAAGACGACGCCGCTTGCAGATCCGAACCATGGAGGTCGGAACCGACGGCGGCCATTTGTTTCGCAAACGCGGGATTGATCATCGGGAGGCACCGCAACGTGGCGGTGAGGTTCGGGTCCTTGAAAGCGTGGCGAGAAACGCCACGGCACCGTCGTATTCTTGCGAAGGGCACCGGCGTGGCAAGCCGGGACGATGACACCGTCGATGGCTTTGAAGGGCCGGGATTCCGCCAGCACGGCCGTGGTAACGTCACGAATTGGCCAAAGTTGTGAATTTCCGCAGAATTCTCGCTCGGATGGGTGGGGGAGCCCCGTGCCCGCAGATATCTTGATGCCCGACAGCAGCCGGTTTAGGAGGTTTGTACCGGTTAGGCAGATTACTGACTTTGAATTTGGATTGCGATGAGCACCGCCGTCGTTGACCCGCCCGAGGCGGATTTCACGTCCGTCACGCGGCTTTTACCCGAGGATTTGGCGTCTCATCGCAGCAAAATGGCGTTCCGTTCGCCGATTCAGGAACGCAAGCTTGCGTTGCTGATGCTGGACCTGGTGGCCATCTTGTGCTCGGCCATTGCGGCGTTTGCCGGCTGGTATGTTCTCCGGGGCGAAGAGGCCGTCGGCGGGGTGATTTCCCAATTGGGTGAAAAGTGGTACTGGGTCCCCCTGTCGATGACCGTTTGGCTGGCCGCTTTGTGGCTGGTCGACCTTTACGACGTCACAATCAGCGGCATTGGCGGCGTCCTGCTACCGCGTTTGGGACTGGCGGCGACATTGACGGTGGCGGTCTTTTTGTTCGGATACTTCTTTGCACCGCAATACACGCCGCGAACGTATTTTTTGATTTTTACCGCCGTTGCCGCCTTGCTGACCGGCGGTATTCGCAGCCGTTTTCATGAATGGGCGGAGCGTTCGGGGCCGATTCACCATGTTCTGTTCATCGGTGATCGCGAATCAGCCAGCGAACTTCAGTGCGTCTTCACGCTGCCGCATCGGCTGAAATTTTCGTTGCTGGCTTGGACAGATGAATCCATGCTCTCCAAGCTGCATTTTGATCATGGTCCTCAAGGGCTGTGTCGTTATTCGCTTGCCGAGGGGATCAGCGAGATTGTCGTGCGGTCGCGGCAGGGCATCGAGGATGACGAGGTTTATCGGGCGCTGGTGGAATGCACCGCCAATGGGATTCGAGTTTCGTCAATGGCCGAAGTCTTTGGAAAACTCTCCCGACAGGTGCCGATGGAGTTTGTCGATTCCAAATGGGTGCTCGGTGCGATGCAGGATCGTGCGTTGTTTTCCCGCGTCCAGCTTGGCGTCAAGCGATTGATCGATATCGCCGGTGCCTTGGTCGCGATGCCGATCCTGGGCGTGATCACCATTCCCGTGATGATCGCGATCAAGCTGGATTCGGTCGGCCCAATCTTTTATCTGCAGGAACGAACCGGGCGGGCGGGCCGTAAGTTCTGGATCATCAAATTTCGCACCATGACCGACGACGCCGAAAAAGATGGCAAAGCCGTCTGGGCGAAAAAGGATGATGCTCGGATCACCAAGGTGGGCAGCTTTTTGCGGAAGACGCGGCTGGATGAATTCCCTCAGTTCGTCAATGTGCTGCGGGGTGAGATGTCGCTGGTGGGTCCGCGGCCCGAGCGTGAAGAAATCGAAGCGGATCTGGACCGACAACTGCCGCATTACTTCATTCGCCGTTTGGTGAAACCCGGAATCACGGGTTGGGCCCAGGTGCACTACAAATACGGTAACTGCCTGGCCGATAGCTTGATGAAGCTGCAATACGACGCCTATTACGTGCGTCACTGGACGATTTTGATGGACTTGTATGTGATGGTCCGCACAATTTTCATCATGGCCAGCCGCCGCGGGCAGTAATCGCCGCCGCGGGCAGTAATCGCCGCCGCGGGCAGTAATCGCCGCCGCAAAGGGGGATTACCGAGGGCGTCAGAAGACCCTAAGCATGGCGATGGTTAAAAACCACCCGCAAGAGAGTTGGACTCGGCCCAGATTCGCCATTTTAACTCTCGCTTGGTTCCCAGAATGCCTCGAAATCTTTCCGTCCACGGCCTGTGCTTCGCGCTGGCATCGCTCGCCTTCTCCTCGGTCTCGCAGGGACAAATCGTTGGCTCGACAGGCCATGCGATGCCGTTTCCAGCAGCTTCACCCCTCGTGATTGCGGCACCGTGCCCACCACTTCCATGTCCGCCAGTCCAGGCGTGCCCACCGCTTGCATGTCCGCCAGTACAGCCCTGCCCGCCGCTCGTCTGCCCGCCGGTGCAGCCGTGTCCGCCGCTGCAGCCGGGTTTCGGTTTTGGCCCCGTTTCTCCGGGCACTTTCGCCCCGCGGACGTTCGGGATGCCCTCGATTCAATATGACCCGTGGATGATGTTTTTTTGTTTGCGTGATTGCCGCAACGCCAAGAACCGGAATTTGTGCTTCATTGCGTGTCGCGACGCAAACGCGAACTACCCCCAGCAACCCTACATGTTCGACCCGGCATGGTTGGAGCTTGAACCACCGCCCGGGTTGGCACGGACGACATCGGTTTGCCCAATCGTGCAGACGACATCGGTTTGCCCAATCGTGCAGACGACATCGGTTTGCCAGCCGCCGCCATGTCGACCGCGGCTGTTCAGTCGCCTGTTTTCCCGCTGCCGGTGACGGTGCGGGCGAGCCGAAATCCAAACGCCGCATCCGGTTCGTCAATCGGCCGAGGAAAAAATGCGACGGCGCAGGTGCCGGACTCGCCGGGACGCAGCAGGCATGCGACCGTGTTTTCAAAGGGCGGAACCACCCGGGGTTGGATCGGAGTGCTGTTGGGGGGCCCGGCGTTGTTGGTGGGCCCGGCATTTGTCGAGGCTTCATCGCCATGGAGCGCTTCATCGCAATTGCCGGCGATATCGAACAGCCCCGTGCGACTGGGCAGCCAACTGGCGACCGGTCGCGGCGGCGCGGCGGTCAGGCTGGTGTCGCGGTACCCGGCTCGAAGTTCCAAAGGAAGATTGCCAAACAACTCGCGATCCCCATCCACGTCCGCAAAGGCCGCGAATTGCCATTCCGCGACGGTCGGCAAGCGGAAGCCGTCGGCGGAAAAGTCGGCGGTCCAGCGGCGCTTAGACGTCACGTTGCCACCTTCAGCGTTAGCGCCCTGAATGTCGTTAGCCGGAATGTCGTCAGCCGGAATACCGTCAGTGGGCGCGTCGTCGATCGATGCGGAATCCGCCGCGACGGTTTCCAGACGATACACCGGAGTATACCCCATTTGCTCGGAAAGCCAGTTGCAATAGTTCATGATGTCCACAAACGCATAGTGGGTCGCTGGCCGGAGTCCGGCCGATGAACCCGCCTGTTCGGCGGCGCCCGCGGCGGTTTCGGGGCCTTCAGGAATCGTTGTCTTGGAAGCCTTTCGAAACGCATCGACCAAGCATTGCGGCGTTTCGATTTGCGCGAGCCAGAAGTCCCGTTCGGGATGAGAAAATTGGATCATCACCAAACCATTGTCGAGCAGCTCGATTTGATGGGTCGCCCGCGGCCTGCACGCGGGCTCGATCAACGGCATGGAAAGCCATCGCTGGCAGGCGGCGACCAGCCCCGGCGAAGTCGCCTGCCGGATTCGATTCTTGGCCAGCCGTTGTAGCGGGCCACGGGGTAACGGACGCGTGGATTGATTGCAACGATGCCACAACGCGACCAACAAGGCAGCCAAGCGGTCCTGGTCATTTGGGTCGACGCTCCAGGATTCCGCGAGTTCCAACCAGTCGACCCACGTTCCCGAGTGTTGCGAAATCACTTCAATCGCCCGCAAACGATCCACCGCGGGATGATTGGGTCGGAGCGTTTGGGCGATGGGCTGGGGGTCACCCAGTTGAAACGCAATGATTGCCAAACGGGCGGCGACGCGCGATTCGGTCTCGCGGCCGAAACGGCCCGATACCATCCAGCGAGCACTGTCGCCGCCGCCGGAAAGGCCGTCGGCCAAAATCGGGATCGCGGGTTCGGGCAGGGTTCCCAGCGAGTCGAGCATTCGCTGGGCCCGCTGGGAATCCCAACCGGTCAGTTGCAACTGGGCCAGGTCGCACCGCCACTTCATTGGGGCGCTGATTTGAACGTCTTCGGGACCACCGAGCCCCACCGTATCCTCGATCGCGGCGACTTCATCGGCCGCCATCGCGGGGTCCAATTTCAGTAATTCCAGGGCGGCGGGCAGCGCCGCCGGCTCGACATCCAACCATTGCCGGACCCGGGCCTTGGCGACTTCGTGTCGGGTTCTGCCGCGATCGATCGAAACGATTGCGACGCTCGTTGCGGCGGCCAATCCGGCAGCCAGGGCGCGGAGAAAATATCGGCGTTTGGCCAAGTCGAACAAACGTCGCCGCGTCCCTGACAAATCGGACGAACGCAGGTGGCGTTGGAAACTTAGAAATTCAACAAAGCTGAGGACGAAGCGAGGATCACCGGTGCGTTCCCATTGTCCCGCCAGCTCGGCCAGGCGTCGTCGGGCCCGGCCCGCCGGGGTGGTGTCCAATCGCAAATCCAGCCATTGCCGAATTGCCGGCACCAAAAAATCGTGCGTCAATTGAAACCGCCAATGCCCATGCCGGTCCCCAAGCGACGACGGCTGGCGCGGCGTGTCCGATGCGTCAGCGGCGGTCTCGGGTGCAGCAGCATGTCTGGTTTTGGTGACGCGTGAATCCACCGGTGTAATGATCTGTAACTGATTGTCCAGCGTTGAAATCAAACGGTGCAAGTCCTTGGGGCGTTCGGCCCAGCCCAGACGGTTGGCGATTTCTTCAAGCGTCTTGCCCTGGCCCTTGATGGCTTGGCCCTTGATGGCTTGGCCCGCGATGCCTTGGGTTGCGATGCCTTGGTCTTTCGCGCCCTGGTCTGCGGTGCCTGCCTGCGACGCCGATGGCGTGATGTCGGATTGCAGCGTGTCGGGAAGCAGCATTTCCAGCACCTCGGCGACCTCGGCCTCCATGCTGCGATGACTGGGGTTGGCCAGCGTCGAGGAAAATGTCTGCTGCAAGAATCGGACACCGATTTCCCGCATGCCGCCAAGACCACGAAGGGTATCGGCGGTCCATGGCTGGTCCCGAATGGTTTGCGTCAGCAGTGCCAAACGTACCGCCTCGATACCCTCGCCGGTATCGAGCTGCCGCACCGCCTCGGCAACAAACGCCCGCCTGACATTCCTGCCGGCGCGGCGATGCGACCATTTCCCAAGGGCTTCGCCAAACGATTCGAGTACGCGTTTGGCATGATCGCGTTGAAACAACGCGACGGGAAGGAAATTACGTTCTTCGACAATCAACAAATCCAATTCGCGAAAGAACCGGGTTGCCGACATGAAGAAGTCACTGCGAACCAAAAACAATGCCTGCACGACAAGGCCATCGCATTGACGCATGGCACGGACCAGGTCGTTGTCGAAGTCGATTTCCGCCGCATGCAACCATTGTTCGAATTGATCGACGACCAACAAAACTTTTTGTCCCAAGCCGACCCAACGGGATTCACGCAATCCGGCCAGAATTTCCTCCAGTGGCAATTGGCTTGGGATCTCGGGAAAGGCGCGGCACAAACGATCGCGTAGTTCGTCCAGCGTCGTTGCGGGTGTCGCGCTGATGCTGATCGGCGTCACCGAGGCGGGTAAACGGGGCAGCACGGCGGCGTGGACCAGCGACGATTTCCCGCAACCGCTGGGTCCACAAATCAGGCCGCACGGTTCGGCCCGGTCGGCGCTTCGGTTGCCTGCCCAATCGACCCAATAGCGAACATTCACTGGCACCCCACGACGGTCTTTGGGGCCGGGCAACAGGTGCAAGAAAACGCCTTGATCCGCCGGCCCAAACGCGTTCAAACCACGTGGCAAAATCGCGATGGGTTGGGAATGGCCCCGCGACGCCGAATCACTGGTAGAGGTCCCGCCGGGAAGCGTCGAATCGGGTTCGGACGTTCCGCCCTCGGTCGTCCTGTCGATGCCGCTGGCCCCATCGATGCCGGTCGCCCCATCGGTGCCGATCGCGGTATCGCTACCGGTCGCCCCGCGCTTGCCACCGGCGACGTCGCTGCCGCCGGCGTGATCGCTGCCGCTTCGTGAGTCCCTACCGGGTGATGAACCGGAACCCGACCGCGAGCCAATTCGACCACCCGGCTCCGGTGCATGTTCTAGCCAATGCCGCAATTCCTCTTCCAGATCGGATGCCGTGGCGTAACGTTCACGAACCGGCTTTGCCAAGCACCGCAAACAAATGCGTTGCAATTCCCGCGGCGCATGAGGTTGCAATTGTCGTGGCGGCCGCGGATCCTCCGAACAAATTTTCTTGCCGGTTGCGGCCCGGTCCGAGCCTTCGAAGGGTCGCCTGCCGGTGATGCATTCATACAAGATAACGCCCAAAGCCCAGATGTCGCTGCGGCCGTCGAGTCGATGCGATTCACCGCGAACCTGTTCGGGCGACATGTACATCAAGGTCCCGACGACCTGACCGGCCATCCGCTCCTGCTGGCTTTGGTGAACGGCCAACCCAAAGTCACAAACCAGTGGACGCCGTTGTTCACTGAGCAAAATGTTGCTGGGCTTCAGGTCTCGGTGGATGACACGGCACGTGTGCGCGTGGGACACGGCAGCGGCCACGTCGGCCAACACGGAAACCTGTTGGCCGAGCGAGAGTTTTTTTGCCTTGATCGCCTTCCGCAAATCGCCACCGGCCACGTACTCCTGCACCAAATACGGCATCTCGCGAAACATGCCCACGTGAAAGATCGATACGATGCCCGGGTGAACCACGCTGGCGGTGCGCCGGGCCTCGTCGATAAATAATTGTTGGCTTCCCGGACGATCGGCCCATTTTCGCAAGGGCAGTTTCAAGACCACCGAGCGTTGCACGGCTTCGTCAAACGCCAGATAAACGACGCCAAAACCGCCACCGCCGAGAAGTTTGACGATACGGAAGTGATCGATCCTTTCAGGATGATCCCAGGCGACCCGGGTGGGCAAGCGTCGCGAGGATTTTCGCGATACGGACAATGATTCCGATGAGGTCCACGAATCGGTCGCCGGGTCGACACCCTGGACCTCGGTTTTCCCGGCCGACCGGCCCTTTGAGGTGGCAGCCGACTGGTCCTTCGAGGTGCCGGCCGACTGGCCCTTCGAGAGGCCATCGGTGGGCAAACCGGATGGACTCGAAGACTCGCGTGTAGCGTCGGAATCGTTGTCCAAGGCGACAAGGGGGATTGGCCGGGTGCGGTTGGATGGTAGCTGGCTTTCGCCAAAAGCCGAAAATCGCGGGCGTTTCCGTGTTCTGGCGAACAACGGCTACGTTCTGGCGAACAACGGCTACGTTCTGGCGAACAAACGAAAGGGGTGCGGTCCACCTAGTCGATCAAGTTCGCTTGGTCTTGCAATGTTTCTTCGTCTTCGGTGACACGCAGCACGTCGCCGCGTTCGTTGCTCAAATCTCCCTCGGCCTTCGAAAATGTCGATTCATGCGGTGCGGCGCGTTGCGGACGCTCGGCCGGCGGCTGGCCGTTGCCAGCGTCCGAGTGCATGGGGTTGCCGGTTTGCTTTCCCGGTTCCGCCAAGACCCGCACCGGTACGCCCTGAGGAAACACCAACTCCCGCGCCTCATCCGGCATGCTGATCCCGGCATTCATCAATGCCTCCTTGGCCATCCGAATCACGTTGCTGCCCACCTTCAAACCGGAATGCTGATGTTGATCAATCCAGTACATGCACCGGAGATTGACCGTCGACGAACCCAGGGAATCGACCAGCACCAGCGGCGCGGGGTCGGACTTCACCGCGGCGTTATCGGCAAACACCCGCATCAAGATTTCCTGGGCGTCGGAGACGGCCGCGTCGAAACCGATCCCCACCGTGAATTGCAAACGCAACGCCGGCGTGGCGGTAAAGTTGGTCACCTTGTTTTTGTAAACGGTGCTGTTGGGAATTTGGATCTGATTCCCCTCCAGCGTGTTCAGTACCGTGCCACGTGTGGTGACTTTGCGAACAAATCCGGTCGCCCCATCCACTTCAATCAAGTCGCCAACGCGGAAGGGATGATTCAGCGAAATTAAAATGCTAGCCAGGTAATTTTCGGCGATATCGCGAAAGGCGAAACCGAGTGCCAAACCGATCAGGCCGGTACCGCCCAGCAGTGTCACGGCGAGCCGCGTTAATCCGGACACTCGCAGCGCGACATAAAAGCCGATGATGAAAATCAGCACCGCGATCGCATTGCCCACAACCTGACTGAGCAGCCGACTTTCCATTCTTGATGCGGCGATGCGGGTGGCCAAACGTCGTCCCACGCGAGCGGCCAGGAATGCGAGCACGGTCATCACGATCGCGACCAGGATCAGCGGCATCAGCCCCGTCGTCTCGCGGGCCAGTTGCTTCATCGATGCCCAGGCAGGGGCAAAATTCCAAACCGGCGGATCATCGACTCGAATCCGGTTGACCACCGCGGCCACGTTACCCGTACGGATTGCGGTCGCCTCGGCCCACTCGCGATGTTCCTGTCGCTTGGCAACGCCCGACAGGAAAACAACGCCCCGATCGACACGGACCTCACTTCTTTCAAACCAACCGGTGGCCTCGAAAATATCGCGAAGACGTTGTGCGATGCGGTCGTCCTGATTGACCGGGCTGACATCCACCTTGGATGCCACCTCCGGTTTGACGGCGGATTCGGATTTCCCGTCCGTGACACCCGCGGTGATGTCGTCGGCGGTCGGGGGTTCGTCCGCCCGCGTGGGGTGATGAACCAGGCATAACGTCCCGACGATCAAGCAGGCCGCCAAAAACCGACGCGCCCGCAGGGAACCCTTCAAGCCCTCCAAGATAGCATCCCGTTGTGCAGGTCAATTCGATCGACAAGCGACTGGGCGACCTTTAGCGAAGGCCCCAAGTACGGTCCCACCTCCATGCCGACCGCGGGGTAGCGCGCGGCAACTTCGGCGGATTGCTTGATGATCGCTTCGTACAACCTGCCGTTGAACAACAAATGCGCATGAATGCGAATGGAGGTCAATCCGGATGCGGCCATTTCGGCCAGCACATCCGGCAAGCGGGGCTGAGCCATGGCATAAAAACTGGTCCGCACATCGGCAAATTTTGTGCGATGACGGATCAATTCACTCAGCACCAGCATGTCGGTCCGGGCACACGGATCGTGGCTGCCGCGCCCAACCATCAGCAAGCCCGCTTCTTCAGTTGGGCCCATCTGTTTCCGGGTATTCGAAACGATGGTTCCGCGTTGCCCGAGTCGTTCGAGAACGCATTCGACCAGCGAACGCGAACGCGACAACGGCTTGGTGAACGAAAATTCGATCTGCGGCGTCTCCGCCGAAACCGCCCGAATCTCAGAGGGAATATCGCTCTTCGCGTGACCGGCGGCAAACAGCAACAGCGGCGTCACGGCGATGCGGCGGACGCCGCGATCGACCAACATTCGCCAGGCATCGGCAATGTTGGGCGTTTGAAATTCCAAAAACGACGCTTGCACCGGAGCCGGTACACACTGCTCAAGAAGCGTCGCCTGGCGCAAAAATTCGTTCGTGCCCCGCGGGTCACGCGTGCCGTGACCGATCAGCAACACGCCGGTTTCCGCGTCCAAGCACGACTTCGATAAGGCTTCCGTGGCGATCAACCGTCTTCGCTGGCGACCGAGGAGTCTGGGAAACCGGCCTTGGTCAGCGTGGCGATCGCGGCTGCCGGATCAAAACCCTTTTTGTAGGTCACCACGACGGCACGGCGAGTCAGCACCATCTCGTCTTCCTGGGGCACGAGTGCGACCGATTCGACCTCGGGGCTTCCCTCCAAGGCCTTTTTAACCTTTGGAAAACAAGCGAATTGGCAGTGCATTTTGGGCACATCCAAAGTCATTTCGCCATCAGTGCTAACCGGTGTCAAAGCCAAATCCGCACTGGCGGCCTGAGGCGTGGAAGCCTGGTCATCGTCGGAGTCCGAGGGCCAGATTGCGACCGTGAAGGCGGCAACAAAAGCGGCAACGAAGGCCGCAAGAATGGGAGCTTTTTTCATGGGAATTCAAATTCTACGAGTCGGAAAAAAATGAGCTGGGCTCGATTATACGCTCGCTGGCCACACGTCATCGAGGGTCTTCGAATTCGAGGGGCCCTAAATTCACGAAATGATTCAAACGAAAATCCGCGAATTCAATTTCCAGTGTGCGGATGCGGACGCTGGCGTCGCCTATACCCAGCGGGTGGCGAGGCACTAGCCGCCGGTATCCCGTCCCAGTGAACGGCGAAACGTCAGCCGCCCGTTACAGTGAGCGCCGAAACGCCAGCCGTCGGTATCCCGTCCCAGTGGACGGCGAGCGTTCGTGCCACCTCCGGCTCATTGCCGTAATGCCTGCGGCATCGATTTCAACATCCTCTAACCTTTTCACCATCGCACTCCACGAGGCCCATTTTCAACCGATGCCGCAGCCAACGCCTCGACCTGGTTTTCGCGTGATGCCTTGGCTGCGGCTCACGATCGCGTTGACCTGCGTCGTGTGCGGATCGGAGTTGGCCCTGCACATCGGGTCCCATTGGACACTCGGCCAAGCGGTGCTGGATGCCCCGCCCGGCAAGCCGCCGTCGGTGTGCTATTTCAGCCGCGATCAAAAAAGCGTGACCCTACTGGGATTGGAAAACGGTCGGCTGCACACGCAAGCGTTACCGGATGGCTACGTGCGACACTTCGAATTCCCCGGACGTGAACTGCTGCTTCTGTGCGTGCGGCCATCGCCTCAACCGGATCACTTCGATTGTTCAATCGTCAATCTGCGCGGCGAAGCTCGCTCGAAGTCGTTCCGCGAGGATCGGGTGCACACCGACCTGCTGAAGAATGCGTGGAGACGCGTTGGCGACCAGGAGTTTGCGGCCGTCGCCAATGCCCGCCACGTTCGCAACGACTCGCAGACGCTGTACTGGTTCATCAAAGACGGCAAGGTTCATCGCGGCGAGGTGTCGATCGATTCTTCCGCCGGCGATTTCGTGGGCGAATTAACAGCCCTCGGTTTCAGGTGGGCCTACGACCCCAATCGCCATCTGCTGGTGATCGACGCGATTTGGGATCCCGTGCGCACAAATGCAATGCGAGGAAAACCCGGCGTCGTCCGTGGACTGGTCGCGGTCGATGTCACACTGGACCGCGGCGAGTCGAAATTTCGCCAGCGATGGCTTCGTGAATTCCCGCAAAGCTTCGCGTCTAAGTTCGCCGTGAACGGTTCGCTATTCGCCTCGGAAGGTGGGGGATTGATCGCCGAGCGGCTTAGCTTGGATGACGGTTCGATCGAAGAGGTTTACCGGTGGTGGGAGCGGGACGCGGATTTAGAAAACTACTTTTTGGCAATGCAAATCGCGGAAGAAATCTGGCGGGGGAGGCACAGCCTCATCACCAACCTCGGTACCAATGATGCACCCGTTTCTTGGATGCGATTTCGCGGCGAGCAAAGCTATCAGCGGAACGCCCCCGCGCTTGCCTACTTGGACGGTCACGGCCTGTCGCGAATTCGCGATGTCATGTTCATGACGGACCTGAACGATGGTCAACAGCATTGGCGATACGAAGCACCGGTGAGTCGATACAATTTCGATCCGCTGGTTGGCATTTTGCCAAGTCGGAAGATCGTGCTCGAGGACGATCGCTTCGGGAAAACGGTAATGCTATTGGATTGGGACACCGGCTTGGTGGATCGCCAACTTCAACCCTTTCGCAATGCCGTCTTCGCACTCATCGGTGTCGTGCTGGTCGCGGCGATGCTGTTGCTGTGGATGATCTTCGAAAACTCGCCGGTCTCCAATGCGGACTTCGCCAGCGTTTCACTGCTGCTGCTGGGGATTGTGGGCGTTCCGCTGGGCTTCGCGCTGTCCAGCGAGTCGGTTTTTGTCATTCGAAACTTCATCACCTTGATTCCCGAATCGATCTTGGTCGCCTTGGCGATTCCCTCGACGGTGAATTTTTTTCTGGGCGACCAAAGACTGGGCCGACGCATCTTTCCGCTAATTTGCGTTGCCGGCGTGCTGGCGGCTTGGTCGCGATTGACACGCGGCGGACTACCGGAAGTGTTTTGGGGCGCATTGTTGCCGATGATCCTGGGCACCGGATTGCTCGCGATGCCGCTGGGCGTTTTATCGTGGTTTGGCATTCGGATGCACCGTGGCAACCCGGACGATCCGCTTGCCGCACGCCGACTGGACTGGAGTCTTCGAGACTTGGTGATCCTGGTCGCGGTATCGGCGGTGCTGCTGGCAATCTCCCGCGATCACATCAGCGCACCGATGACCGTCGACGAATTTCGGATGATTTCATGGCAGCATTTTCTGTGGCCGCTGTGTGCTTTGGTGTACTTGATTGCTGCTGGCCGTTGCGGATGGCCACTCCGGTGCATTCTTTGGATCGGATGGATGGTGCCGCTGGGCTACGTGATCCACGTGGGTTATGCCCGCTTTGCCGCCGAAGGTCACGTCCGCTACATGGACGCGGATGATTACGCGATCGTGTCCTTGCTGGTGACCGCGCTGGCCGCCTGCCTGGCCGGAGGGCTGCAGCGCCGCCTGGGATTTCGATTCCAGCGAACGGTGATCGCCCCTGAAACTTAGTGCCGTCGGACTTTCGCAATCAACATCGTCGCGATCGTAATCAACACGAAATTGCCGATCCACACGGCCTGGGGCGGCATGTGACCATCCTTGGCTTGTTCCAAACCGAACATGAACAGTGGGTAATAGACGATCAGCGTGGGCAGAAAGCACAGCCCAAATGTGGTCCAACTGTCGCCCGAGCGAACCAGCATGGCCAACGGCGCGCCAACCAGCACAAACGCGAAGCATGAAAAGCCTTCGGCCCAACGTCGCCAAGGAACGATGTGTAACCGTCGCAGCCGCTTGCGAGCGTTGTGCAGCTGCGTCGCGTGCGTGCGTCCCACGCCCCCGCAAATGTCCTCCGGCCGCGCCGAAAGGATGGCAAGTCCCGTCCGCACCGCCACCACCCCGACGCTGGACTGAATCGCGCGTTCCTGTCGGATCGATTCGCTGCTGACCAAACGCAAAGGCAATTCGCTGGGCGAGACCCGTGACGGATCGTTGCGTCGGAGCGACCCCAGGGGAATGGGAAACGTCGTTTCACCTCCCATGGTGACTTCCAAGGTTCCATCACCCTCGACGTGGCTGTCCACCACCCTTAACAGCAACTGCTCTTGATCCGGGTCAAGCGTCAATTCGCCCTCCCGCGCGGTCAATTGAATGTTGCCCCGACTGCCCTCGATGGTGACCGTCGGATGAATCAAGCGTTTGCCCTGGATGTCGCGGACATGGATCGAAAAGCCATGGTCGGACGTATACGAGTGCTGATTGTCCAGAACGCGGTAGGCGATATCCGTGATCGACAGCAGCACGACTCGATTGACGCCCGGGCGGCCCCACGAAACCGCCAAGTCCGATACGAACACGGCCACGGGACTTAGCAGCGTCGCAAAGACGAGCGCGGGTACCAACGCCCGCAGTGGGGAAATTCCCGAAGCCTTGAGCGTCGCGATTTCGCCATCGGCGGCCATCCGGCCATAAACACTGCAAACCGAAAACAGTGCCGTCGCCGGAAAAGCAAATTGCAACGAGAGCGGTAACACGAATGGCAATAATTGCACCACCGCCACCACACCCAGCCCTTGCCGCACCAATTCGCGGCCAACGCCAATCACCAGGATCAATGCGGTCAGCACGATCAGCGAGACCACAAAGATCTTCAGGATCTCGGCCAGGATGTAGCGTGAAAGGCGGGTGGGCACGGCAGTTTGGATGGGCGTGAACAATCAGCAGCTCGCGTGTCCGCGGCAAATCCCACGATGGCGACCAGCGTGCTGCTGAAAGGACGTCAGAAATTCATCACGTCGGGGTTGAGGTTGCCATGGTTCGCCAGAAAGGGAATCGCCCGGTGTTTCCGGCTTCTGGCGATGGCATTGGATCGCGGACGCAGCCCTAGGCGTAGCAAAACGGCTTTCCATGGAAGTAGGGCAAATCGCCGTTTCGCGATCAAAACGGCGTGAAACCGGATGTGAAACCAATTTCGTAGCCGTTCTTCGCCAAAGTAGCACGCCTCTCCGAGGCGTTTCTTTGTCTTCGCCTCGGAGAGGCGAGCTACTCTGAGCCGAGCGACGACAGGAATGGGCGACTGGATGCCGTACCAAACTTACCACCGGCCAATTGCTGTGATGCCTTCGGCACCGGAAACCGACGGCTAGTTCCTCGTCGCTCACACTTGAATCGAGGGCATCGATTCAATCGACAGGTCGGTCAGCCAACGGGTCTTGAAAGACTTATCGCTCCAGCTCGCTTTATAATTCGCCTCGGAGAGGCGAGCTACTTTGAGGCGGTGACGGTTGCCGCGCGAAACGCCGGAGCACAACATAGAACACAGGCGTCAAAAACAGGCCGAATAGCGTCACGCCCAACATGCCGCTAAAGACGGCCGTGCCGAGTGCTTGTCGCATCTCGCTGCCCGCTCCCGTGGCGACCAGCAGCGGGATCACACCCAGGATGAATGAAAACGCGGTCATCAAGATCGGTCGCAATCGCAATCGACACGCTTCCACGGCCGCGTCAAAACGGTTTCGCCCCGCCTCCTCTTCCGCCTTAGCGAATTCGACAATCAGGATCGCGTTCTTGCAGGCCAAACCGACCAGGACAACAAAGCCGATCTGGACCAGGATGTTATTGTCCAGCCCGCGCAACCAAACCCCCGCGATCGCGCACAACAAACACATCGGTACGATCAGAATCACCGCCAGCGGCAACAACCAACTTTCGTATTGTGCGGCCAACGCCAAGAACACAAACAACACGCATAACGGAAAGATATAGATGGCCGTGTTTCCCGCGGCTTTTTGCTGGTAAGCGATATCGGTCCATTCGTACCCGAATCCGGGCGGCAAGGTTTCATCGGCAACGCGTTCCATCGCGGCGATCGCTTGGGCCGAATTGAACCCCGGCAAGGTATCGCCGTTGATGTCCGCACTGGGAAACAGGTTGTAACGAACCACGCGGTCGGCGGCGGTCGTTTCACGCATGGTGACGACACTGCCCAGCGGCACGATCGCGCCGTTGTTGCTGCGCGTTCGAAGCCGGGCGATGTCCTCGCGTTCGTCGCGATACTGCGTGTCGGCTTGCGCGGTGACCCGGTACGTTCGACCCAAAAAGTTAAAGTCGTTGACGTAGGCCGAACCCAGATAAATTTGCAGCGCTTCGAAAACGTTGTTGATGGGCACATCCAACATGCGCACCTTGGTGCGGTCGATGTCGGCGTAATACTGCGGTGTGCCGATCGAATAGTTTGAAAACACCTGCACCAAGCCGGGTTCTTGGCGGGCTTTGTCGATGACCGCCTGCGTGGCGGCTTGCAAAGCAACCGGCCCGGCGCCGGATTGATCCTGGACCTGCAATTTAAAGCCACCACCGGTTCCAATGCCTCGCACCGGAGGTGGCGGAATCACAAACACCACGGCATCCTCGACGCCCGAAACGCGCTTGCGCAGTTCCGCCAAAACGGCATCGACGCCCAAGCCTTCTTCCGCACGTTTTTTGGGATCGTCAAGCACGGGAAAAATCGCGGCCGCGTTGGAACTGTTGGCTCGCGTCGCCCCCGAAAAACCCACAAACGAAACCGCATTGGTAATGCCCGGGGTGCCGATCGCGATGTCGGTCACGCGCCGCGTCACATCGTCGGTACGATCCAGATTTGCACCGGGCGGCAATTGGATCGCGATGATCAGATAGCCCTGGTCCTGGGCGGGGATGAATCCGCCGGGCACCTTGGTGAAACCAAACCAGGTCGCGCCCAGCAAACCGACGTAGCCCAACAGCATCACAAAGCTGACCCGCAGGACACGGGACACCGTGCGTGCGTACACATCGCTGGCGACGTCAAAGGTTTTGTTGAACAGCCGAAACGGAAGTCCCAGAGTATTGTCGATCAATCGCCCCATGCGACCTTTGACGCTGCGTTTTGGACGCAACAATAGCGCACACAACGCCGGCGTCAACGTCAATGAAACGAAGGTCGAAATCATCGTGGACACCGCAATCGTAATCGCGAACTGACGATAGAATTGACCGCTGATTCCGGCGACAAACGCGGTGGGTACAAACACCGCGATCAACACCAAGGTGGTCGCGATTAAGGCCGTGCCGACTTCATCCATCGCGCGGCGAGTCGCTTCCCGCGGCTTCATGCCCTGGGCAATTAGGCGTTCGACGGTTTCCACCACCACGATCGCATCGTCGACCACAATGCCGATCGCCAGCACCAGACCGAACAATGACAAATTGTTCAAACTGAATCCGATCGCCAACATGATCGCGAACGTTCCGATCAACGAAATCGGGATCGCGATGACCGGGACAATCGTGCTTCGCCAATTTTGCAGAAACACGAACACCGTCAGCACGACCAGCAAGCCGGCTTGCCACAGCGTCGTAAATACTTCATCGATCGACTCGGCCACAAACGCCGTCGGGTTGTAGACGACCCGGTAATCCAGTCCCGGAGGAAATCGCTGTTTCAATTCCTCCATGGTCGCTTCGATCCGCTCGGCCGCCGCGATCGCGTTGCTGCCGGGTCGTTGAAACATCGCCAGCGCGACGGCGTTTTTGTCCTTTAGATAGCTGCGGACACTGTAATCAGTCGCGCCCAGTTCGATCCTCGCGACGTCGTCCAAACGCACCAAACGGCCATCGTCGCCGGATTTCAAAATGATGTTGCCAAATTCCTCCGGTGTTTGCAGTCGTCCGAGCGTGTTGACGTTGATTTGAAACGCTTCCTTGTTGTTGGGCACGGGTTGTTGCCCGATGACTCCCGCGGCGACCTGCACGTTTTGGCTACGCATCGCCGCGACCGCGTCACCGGGTGTCAGGTCCAGCGCGGCCAGTCGTTCGACGTCCAACCACACCCGCATCGAATATTCGGTGCCGCCAAAAACTTGGATATCGCCAACGCCGTCCAGACGGGCCAACACATCCTTGATCCGTAAAAAACCGTAATTGCCGATGTACAACTGGTCGCGTGAATCGTCCGGTGAAAACAGGTGAATCACCATCATCAAGTCCGGCGAACTCTTGCGAGTCGTCACACCAATTTGGCGGACCTCGGCGGGCAACTTGGGCTCGGCGATCGAAACGCGATTTTGAACCAACACCTGGGCTTCATCGACGTCGGTGCCCAATTGAAACGAGAGCGTGATCATCATTGAACCGTCGGCGGTCGCCTGCGATTCCATGTAGACCATGTTGTCCACGCCGTTGAGTTCTTGTTCCAGCGGCGTGGCGACGGTCTTGGAGATCGTGTCGGCGGTCGCGCCGGGATAACTCGCGCGAACGACCACCGTCGGCAACGCGACTTCGGGGTATTGAGCAACGGGCAATTGAAAATACGCGATGCTGCCAACCAGCACGATAACAATCGACAACACGCCGGCGAAAATCGGTCGATCGATGAAAAAGTGAGGAAACTTCATTGTTCGGTTTCCTGATTGGCGTTGTTGTTATCGGCGACACCGGCGGGCGGATCGGCGGGTCTTCGTGACAACCATTGGTCTTGGGGAACGGCTTCGTAATCGTCCGGCAACACGCTGTCGCCCGACATCGCGATGGTTTCCTCCGATGGGGCGATGCCGATGCCGGGGTAGATGCGTTGCAAGCCGCGAGTGACGATGCGTTCGTCACCGACCAAGCCACTGCGAACGACGCGAAGTCCTTTGGCGATGGGCCCCAATTCAATGGCGCGACGGGTTACCGAGTCCCCGTCTTTGTCGACCACATAAACGAAGCGTTCGGATTGGTCACTGCCAATCGCGGCATCAGGGATCAACACGGCGTCATAGCGACCGCTACCGGGCAAGCGGACTTCGGCGAACAATCCCGGCGTCAGCGTCCGATCGTCGTTGGGAAAAATCGCTCGGCCGCGAATCGTGCCGGTATTGGGATCGATTTGGTTGTCCACAAAATCCATGTGCCCGACGTGTGGGAAGCCCGTTTCATTGACCAGTCGCAGGTACACCGGATTTTTGACATCGCGGGAACTTTCGCGTTTCCCCTCGCGCGACAATTGGGCGTACTTCAGAAACGCCTGCTCGTCGGCGTCGAAATAGCAATGAATCGGATTGATCGAAACGATCGTCGTTAGCAGCGTGGACCGCGCATTTCCGCCCTCGATCAAGTTGCCTTCGGTGACATAGCGGCGACTGATCCGTCCGCCAACGGGTGCGCGAATTTGTGTGTAATCCAAATTCAGTTCCGCGGATTGCACGTTGGCCTTGGCGGTTTCGATGGCGGCGGTGGCCGTCGCAATGCCCGCCTTGGCGGATTCGATTTTGGCATCGGCGGCCTCGGTGGCGGCGGTCGCTTGCAACAGTTCGCTGTTGCGTTCATCGAATTCTTCCTGTGCCATCGCGTTTTGCTTCAACAACTTTCGGGCCCGAGTCACTCGTTGTTGGGCCAGCAAAACCTGGGCGTCGACTTCGGCGCGTTCGGCGGTGGCTTGACGCTGCAGCGCCTCGGCCTCGGCCAATCTCGCGATCGACTCCTGGACCCGCGCTTGGGTGGCGGCCAATTCCGCTTCGAAGGGTCGCGGATCGACGATCGCCAACAAGTCCCCCTGCTTGACCAATTGGCCTTCATCGAAATGAGTCGATTGCAAATATCCGCTGACGCGCGAACGCACTTCGACAGAGTCGATAGCATCCAGACGCCCGGTGTATTCATCCCATTCGACGATCGGCACGACCAACACACGGGCGACCGTCACCGGCACCGCCGCCGATTGGCCGCCGCCGGATTCCGAGGACGCCTGCGTGCGACAGCCGCCAAGCGTTCCGGCCACCACGATCCAAAGGAGTCCGAGCAATCGATGGGGAAGCATGGTGCAAAATCGCGTGGATAAGAAGACGAGCAGAAAAACGGGAAACAGATGATTGGCTTCGCGACCGAGACATCGGCGTGCCGCGGTCGGTACCCCATGCCATGGTCCGCCTCGGACACCGCAAGTTATAAGCCAGGTCCATCGCTCGCATGTTGCGATCTCGCGTGCTCGGATGCGACGCGCAGCGTTGTGGCGTGAATATCGACGATGTCATCGACATTGGGGGCGTATCCGCCGGCCATCGCCAATGCGACGGGAAGCTGCCGCTTGGCCGCCCAGTCCAACACCGTTTCGTCGCGTGCCCGCAAACCGTCCTTCGTGACCGCTAAGCGGCCCAGCCGATCCCCCACAAATGGATCCGCTCCGGCCAGGTAGACCATCAAATCAAAGTCGCCGTGAAGCATGGCTTCGTCATCAATCGCGTCCAGGACCGTTTTCACGGTTGTCAAGTATTCGGCATCGGCCGTGCCATCGGGCAGATCCACATCCAAGTCACTGGGGAATTTTCGCAGCGGAAAATTCTTTTCACCGTGCACCGAAACGGTCCAAATCGCCGCATCGGACGCCGTGATTTGCGCGGTGCCGTTGCCCTGGTGAACGTCCAAGTCCAGCACCACGCCACGCCGGATCTGGCGTTCGGCAAGCAGTGTTCGCAGCGTCACCGCCGCATCGTTGAACACACAATATCCCTCGCCGGCATCACGCATCGCGTGATGCGTGCCACCGGCCAAATTCGCGGACACCCCGTCGCCGGATAGCGCCGCCCGCGCGGCCGCCAGCGTTGCTCCGGTGCTTCGGCGTGAACGCTCCACCATCTTGGGACTGTACGGAAAACCAATCCGTCGCACCTGAGCCTGCGTCAGTGTGCCAGCGACGACGGCGTTCAAATAATCGACGTGGTGACACAAGCGAAGTTGATCGTCGGTGGCCGCCGGTGGCACCAACAACACATCCCGCTGGTGCGCCGGGTCGGTGACAATCCGTCGCCGCAGCGAACGATACTTGGACATCGGAAACCGATGGCCCACCGGCAGCGGCAATTCAAAATGATCCGTGTAATACAGCCTCATCAAGACGATTCGCCGCTACTGCAACAGAGAAAACAGAACCAGATTGGCGACAATCTTGGCGGCATCGTCCGTGGAATAACCGGGGCACTGCACCGAATTGGGACTTTCCAAGGCACACGACAAATCCAGCGGCGAAAAGAACACCTGCACCAGCCCGCGCTCGTCCAATGCCGCCTCGATGACCGCGTGCGTGCGGCGAGACGTGCCCGCACCTCCCTGGCCCGGCCGTCGCAGCGTCAACGATTGCAGCGAATAACCGTTTGGCATCTCCATCACCGGATGATCGGCCGGCAGCAATTCCAAGGGACGATCATCTGTGACGCGTCGGACTTGTTCGCGAAACGAACGCGTGAACGATTCGCTACCGCAGATGGCCGACGCCACAATGACGCCGCCGCGTTTGACAAATTCGCCCAGGATCGCGACTTGGTCTTCTGTAAATTCGAATTCGGTGCGTCCATGCACGTACAGCAGCCCAACGTCGGCAAGCGTTTGGGCATTGAGCGCGACGCTTTGATCGACGCTGGCCATCGGCACCGGGACGCGGTCGGTCAGCAAACGCACGGCGTTGGGAATCGCCCGCGGTGCCAGGTTTTCGCCGGCTCCCAATGCCAAGGTCGCCAAACGAACCGAACCGCGATCCGGCGGCGGCGGATCGGCACCGGGAATCACCAGCGGCGATGCCAGTTTTTCCTTCAGTTCACGCCCGGTCGCGTAGGCAAGCAAATTCATCCCGATGGCGACCGCATTGCGAATCGAAGCCTTTGCCTTGTCAGAAATCTCGGTGCGTCGAAACAGGACATCGCCCAGCGACCAACGACAACTCAAGCTTTGTGGGAAATAAAAGATGCTCGTTCGGCAACACGATTGGACGCCATAGACCCATTCGTCAGCGCCCAGCGAATCCACATCGACCTTGGTTTCGGCGGACCAAATCGGATGGTCGACGGGCAGTTTTTCCAAGCTGCCATCGGGCACCCATTTGGAAACCAATTCAACCGCTGAATCTTGAAACGCCTTGGCGTCGCCGCAGCCGTTTCCGCCATCGGCATCGAACAAAATCGTGCCACCTTGGTCCAAGTATTCGCCCAGGGTTTCGATCAGCGAATCGGAAAACTTCAAGCGCTCGCGACCGGAGATCACCAGCACCGGCGTTTGCAAGAAGTCGGCGACCTTGGCCCGATCGGCGGCGACGGTTTGCCAGGTCAGCGACTGCTTCCACGCCGCTTCGGTGTGTCGGATCAAGCCCGGCAACGAACCGGGGTGCCGCTGCCAAGTTTTGGCGTTGTCGGCATACCGGAGTTGCCCGATCGCGACACGCCGTTTGCCTTTGGCCAAAAACAACAGAGCGAACGAGGTCGCCACGTGCGCCGGTTCAAATTGACTGCCGCCATTCCAAAAGTCGCGAAAGTCATCCTGGTTGCTCAGCAGAAAGTCGGCTCCCTCGCGATACCAATCATGCCGACCAACGAAACGCCGTCCCGAAAGTCTGCCCGCGCGCTCGAGTGCATACAGGTAGTAATACGTCGTGGCATCGGTCGCGCCGGGGTTGGTGGAAATTGAAAAGTTGTTGGCCAACCAATCAAACCCGCGGTCCACGGCGTCTTTGCCATCGTCGTCGCCGCAGCACTGGATCGTGTCGCCGACGATTCGCGCGGCGCCATTGGAAAGCCGCTCGCGAGTGATCACGACCGATGCGATACCCGCGCACGTCATGCTGCCACGGCCTTGCTGGTCGGTCGCGGGATGATATCGCCAACCGCCGGCGGGTTGCTGGGCCCGGATCCAAAACTGGTAAGCCCGCTGGAATGTTTCTTGAGGCACCTGGATACCGCGATCCTCGGCGGCACCGAGCGCCAGAATCGCGAATTGTGCGTTGGACGGATCGTCGCGATTGCCCCCCGTGTCGCCGTAATACCACGCGCCGCTGTTTAGCTGACCACCGACCAAATATTTGACGTTACGGCGAATTCGCGGCAAGTCGCCCGCGGCGCCCACTTCGCAATACACCAATGTCTCCAGCGACACCGCATAGGTCGTCGCCAGTTCGCGGGAACGCAAAAACGCCAGCGCCTTTTGAATGCTGGGGTCCGACGCGGGAACACCGGCATTCAACAGTGCCAAGGTGCACAGTGCCGTTTCGCCGCCGGGCCAACCATTGAAATTGCGGTCCCAACTTCCACGCGCGTCCTGGTTGGCCTTCAAATAGGCAACACCCTTGGCGATCGCGCGGTCCACCGCCGCCGGAGTCAAGTTTTGGGCCGACGTTGGCGAGGGCAGCAATAAAACGAGAATCAGGCCGAGGAACCGCATCGGGCCGCGACGCAGCACCCAGTCGAACCGCGGCCAAGCGCGCGCCCGCTGGGCGAATGGCGTGCAACGCCTATCATGGCGTCGCCCGCAATTGAACTTCAACACTTTGGTCTGCGGCATCGGCTGGTTGGAATCAGGGAACGGCGCCGGCAACCGCCGCTGACCGACACACCCGCGGCGACTGAAACGAAAACGGCGACTGAAACGAAAACGGCGAACGAAGCGAGCACGTTGACATTATGAATGGAAGACCCACACCACCGCCACCGCCGGGCGGCAACCCGCCAGTTGGAAATACGCCATCCGGAAATCCAGCAGGCGGCCCGCCCCCAGCTCGCAATTTGGCCGAGGTGTTAAAAGAATTCGCGGGCCATCAACAAACGATGCGAAGCGAATTGGCCAAGGTCATTGTGGGGCAAAGCGAAACCATCGAACAATTGTTGGCGGCGATTTTCACACGCGGCCACGTGTTGCTTGAAGGCGTTCCCGGACTCGCCAAAACGCTGATGGTCAGCACCGTGGCCAGCATTTTGGACGTCAATTTCAAACGCGTGCAATTCACACCCGATTTGATGCCCAGCGACATCACCGGGACACAGGTCTTGGAAGAGGACGACCAGGGGAAGCGGCAATTTCGGTTTGTCGAAGGTCCCATTTTTACCAACATTTTGTTGGCCGACGAAATCAATCGAACTCCGCCCAAGACGCAAGCGGCGTTGTTGGAAGCGATGCAGGAACGGACGGTGACGATCGGCCGCGAGACGTATGAATTACCCGCGCCGTTTTTTACGATCGCGACGCAAAACCCGATCGAACAGGAAGGCACCTACCCGCTGCCCGAAGCACAGCTGGACCGCTTCATGTTCAACATCAAAATCGGTTACCCGAGTGCTGCCGAGGAAGAGCAGATTTTGACCGCGACGACCCGCGGCGAAACCGAAACGGTCAACAAGGTGCTTTCATCCCGCGCGATCTTGAACGTGCAACGTCTGGTCGGATCGGTGGCCGTCGGACCGCGGATGATTTCCTATGCCGCCAAGTTGGTTCGCGCGACGCGACCGGCCGATCCAACGGCACCGGATTACGTAAAAGAATTGGTCGATTGGGGTGCGGGACCCCGCGCGGGCCAAAACTTAATCGCCGGCGGAAAAGCGATGGCCGCGATGGACGGCCGCTTCGCTCTGGACGAAAAAGACATTCAAAAAGTCGCCCTGCCCGTGCTGCGGCATCGTTTGGCGACCAACTTTCAAGCGCAAGCCGAGGACATGGACACCGACGCCATTGTCACGCGTTTGATCGCCGACATCCCGGTGCCGGAACCCGAAAAGTTGGCTGCGCCACCAAGTGCCTAACAGCCGCCGAGTGTTTGACAGCCGCGGAGTGCCTGACAAGCGAGCGATCAACAAGCCATGACCAGCGTGTTGTCCCCCGAATCGCTGCAACAAATCAAGCGGCTGGACTTGCGCGCCCGCATGGTTGTGCGAGGGTTCCTGCAAGGACTTCACGCTTCGCCGTTGCAGGGATTCTCGGTTCAATTCAGCGAACACCGGCGCTACAACCGCGGCGACGATCCGAAGCTGATTGATTGGTTGGCGTACGCAAAAACGGATCGCTACTTCGTCAAACAATACGAAGCCGAAACCAACCTAACCGGCTACCTGGTGATGGACTTGTCGGCTTCGATGGCCACCGGCAGCGGCGACGCGGGCGCGATGTCCAAATTCGAATACAGCCTGTGCCTGGCCGCTTCGCTGACGTACCTGATGACGATGCAACAGGACCCCATCGGGCTGGTCACCTTTTCGGACAAACTTCGTGCGTTGTTGCCCGCGCGCAGCCGCCGCAATCACCTGGGCGATGTGATCGCGTCGCTCTCGGCGCTCCAGCCGCTCGGCCCCACGCAACTGGGCACGTGCGTTGAACAACTCGCATCGATGCTCAAACACGAATCGCTCATCATGGTGTTCTCGGATCTGTGGCCCGACCCGGACAGCGTCGGCTTTGATGGAAACAACGCGGGTTCGGCCGTTTCGCCATCCGATGCCAATGACGCGATGGCCGACGCCATCGTCCGCTCCCTTGTTCGATTGAAACACGGGGGTCACGACGTGATCGTGTTCCACGTGCTCGATCGCCAGGAAGCCGAATTTGATTTTTCGGGTCCCGTCCAATTCGAAGACGCCGAGACCGGACAAACGATCACCGTCGACGCCGATGCGTTTGCCGGCGAATACCTTGAGCGACTGGAGGCCTACCGCGAATCCCTCGCCTCGGGCTTTGGCAAACATCGCGTCGACTATGTTCCGCTGCACACCGGCATGCCATTTGACAAAGCACTGACCGAATATCTGATCGGCCGACGGAATCGGCTGTAGCCAGCGACCGTAGAATCAAGGCCCGACCTTCGTGCCCCGCGAGAGATCCACATGCCCGACGATCCCGGTTTACCGCAGCACAGTTTTCTGACGCCGCGAGGTTTGGAACTCCAACAATCCGGTCGCCTGGACATCGCGGTGCCCATGCCGCTGCCGACGTATCCGTATCCCGCGGACACACCGCTGGGTCGGTCACCTGATATCGATCCCTTTGATTTCAGCGGCATTCGTCAGGCCCCCATTCACAACCTGGTGCCCTCGAAGCGTTTTCCCGACCCCGCAAAACTCGCCTCCGGCCCGCTGGACAATTACTTCAAAACCGAAACACTCGGCGCGGCGGCCGCCAAGGCATTTCGCGCCGTCGGAAAACTATTTATCCGCTTGGAATCGGACCCTCGCAAGCCTTTGGCCAGCGGTAGTGCCTGGATCATCGGCCCCAACACCATCGCCTCGGCGGCACACAATTTTTTTGACAGCAGCAAGCGGACCTGGTCGACCGCGGTCCGTTTTTATCCCGGATTCAATTATTACGCGGACCCGCAAACGCTGCCGTGGTGCGAAATCACCGCGGTCAGCCTGCCACGCGGCTACCTCAAGAACCCGCTGACGCAGTTCGATATCGCGATCGCCTATACCGATCGAAACATTGGCGACATTGTGGATGCACGGATCCCGCTTACTCCGGTGCAATCGCAAGATTTCTTTGAAGACCATCCCGTCCAAATCATTGGCTATCCGGCCAGCAGCGGATTTGATTTCGGCAAACGGGTTTGTCGCAGCCGCGGGGCGTATCTGTTTTCCCATCGCGGCGGCCCCAATCGGCCCGCCAACCCGGCCGTCGCCACCAACTTTGGTGCCGGGGCCAGTGGTGGCCCCTGGGTTTGGAAACAACCCGACGGTCAGCTTCGCGCCGTGGGCGTGACGTCCGGCCACGCCAAACTGCGTTATGTGCCCGGCGAACATCCGCTCGCCTCGCTCACGTCACCGCTGATTACTGACGAACTGATCGCCGATTTGCAGGACGATGCCGTCCTTCACGAATGGAAATCACGCGGCCCGGGAACCCGAAGAGCGTCGATCCCAAGCACCTTGTCGCCCGGTTCGCCCATGCCTTCGGGTCGCGTAACGCCGCAGCGTAAGTGACAGACGCGATAAACGCCCGGCGCAGCGATCAACAATCGCTCGTCGCGGAATGTTTTGCAGCGGCAAATCCCACAACGCCGCAAAGTGGTCCAGACAGGCGAAGGATTCGTCGTCGCAAAGCGGTTCCAGCGACAATTCAAACGTGCCCGCCGGTCGCGGATGATCGTGAATCTCAAGCGGCAAATGGTGCTTTAAAATTCGGTGCTGTGGTGATTGCATCAACCACCGCTGGACCGCGTCGCCGGGCACCTCGTCATCGCCGGGCACCTGTTCATCGCGGTCCAGCATCCAAACCAAAATCGATGATTCCGTTTTTGATTCCCAGATCCTCGCATCGGGTGCGGAACCGCCCATGACAAAGCCGACTGCCAAATCGTCGACACCCCGAAGCGAAGCGGCAAATCGCATCCAGGTTGACGTGCCCACTCCGCGTGGCGCGACAAAATGGGCGATCGGCGAATCACTCCGCAACCAATTCCCCAGGTCCCCCAGCGCATCGCGAAACGAACGATGGCGATACAGGTTTGAATCAAGGTTTGCTGGAGCCCGGCCTTGATCGTTTGCACCCTGGACGAAATGCTCCCGTGGCCAATGAATACGCATGCAATCGTTTTCGGAAAATTCCGATTGCTCACTTGAACGCTTCCGCCCCGCCCCGCCCCGCATCCTGCATCCCGCGCGCCGCGTTCCGCAACCCGCGCGGCCGGGCCACTCGCACCTCCGAAACGCAGCCTTGACCCACCGCTATTTCCATGATGCCCCCGCTACAAACGATCAATTCGTTACACTTTCCGGCGACGAGTCCGCTCATGCGTCGCGAGTCATGCGGGCCCAAGCCGGCCAGCCGGTGACGCTGTTTGATGGTCGCGGCCGGGAAGCGGCGGCCACAATCGATTCGGTTTCCCGTCGCGAAGTTCGCGTGGCCGTCGAAACCTGGCGCGAGATCCCACGGATGCCACGCATTGATTTGACGATGGCCGTCGCCATGCCCAAACCTGAACGGTGCAAGGGATTGATCGAGCGGCTGACCGAGATCGGCGTCCACACATTGATCCCCGTTGTCGCCGAGCGTAGCCAGCGTCTGCCAAGTGAATCGCTGCTGCAAAAATGGCGACGTATCGTCATCGAATCCTGCAAACAATCCGGACGCAATCAACTGATGCCAGTCTTGTCGCCGATGTCATTGCCGGATTTGTTGGCGATGAACTTGAATGTCGCCGACGACGCACATGCCGGCCGTTTGCAAAATGTCGATGATCGCCGCATCGCCCACGTCACCACCGGGAACGTAGGAACGGAAAAACTTCCAAACACACAGCACCTGGCAAGCGACGCGGTCATCATCGCGATTGGCCCCGAAGGAGGTTGGACGACACCCGAGGTCGCATCGGCCACCGCTGCCGGCTGGCACTCATTTTCACTGGGCGAACGAATTTACCGAATCGAAACCGCCGCAATCGTTTGCGCAAGCTTAGCGATTCATCATGTTTGCGACGCCTGACGATGTTGGCAACACCTGACGGGCCCCGGATGCTGCACGGCCACGAACGCACCTTGGTCCGCGGCATCCTGGGCATCATGATCGACCATCTGCATGACGAACTTCGACCCAGTGGTGAATCGAATGGGGGCAGCGAATCGATTCGCTACGGGATCGATCATTTCGATCGCTGGGATGCCGACCAGCGGGTCCTGTTGGTCCGGGGGATCGCCGTGGCGATGTTGACCCCCGCCGAAGTGCCCGAGCGGACCGCGATTTTTGAAGCCACGCTGGACGCGATGGCGGCGGAGCTCGCCGAATTGATCGAACTGGAATGCCGCGATCCTAAGCTGCGCCCCCGTGGTAAATCGTGGCGGAGATCGCTAACTGAAGTCGTCGGTATGCCGACAGACCTGGATCTCGATGCCGAAAAAGAAACCGACGGCGATCATTGGGTCCGCCAAGTCTCGATGTGGCGGGACCGGTTATGTGGACCGCATCATTATTTGGACGCCGAAGGCTACCGAGACGGGTCCCCCGCGGCGATGCAGCGTTTTTTACGACAGCGGGGCTTGCCGCCCGAATACTTAAACACCGCGCCACCGGTACCCACGGTCAATCAAGTCCAGGCGGCCATCGATCAGGTGCAACGACTGGTTTTCATTGACGAAATTTAAGCGCTGCGACCGCCGGTGCGACTTAAACTTAGAATTCGTTTCGAACCACGGTCCCGTCCTCTCGATTGCCCAGTTGATTCATCACCTTCGGATCGATCGACACGCTTAAAAAACGAACCGCCCCATCGGCCAACAAAAAATTGGCACCGCCGGGATGCATGCTGCCAAAACCGCCGGTTTCCAACTCGCTGCCCTCAAAGGGTTTTCCCAGGTCATCGAATTCAGCGTTTTCATTCAGTTGACTTAGATTCCGCAGGGATGCTCGCGTTCCCGAAGCCCAACCCAACGAATCGGCGTACGGCAGCGTCTCGCCCAGCAGCACCGTGAACGAGGTGCCGTCGTAGATGTCGCGGTAGCGAATCTTGCTGTTTCGAAACAGCAACCCATTGTTGTCGTCGTCGATGGGGACCTCTTTGGAATCGTAGCAACCGGCATAATTGGTCAGCGTCCAACCGTCGTCGCTGACCGCGATGGGCTGCGAAGGACAATAAAAGGTCGAAATCGTCGTTTTCCGGGATGGCTCGTTGACCGGTGCATAGACACCCGCGTCGACATCGAATTCATCCGCCAGCGGGCGTTGTTCGATAAAGTCCAAAATTCGCACCGTCCAAGAAACGTGCTTTCCCTTCGCTTCATTGACAATGGGCCCCGTGGGATTGGTCACACCCGGTGGCAAGTGTTCAAAGCCAAATTCGTAATTGTGCATCCCCACCCCCAACTGCATCATGTTGTTGGAACAACTCATCCGCCGCGCGGCTTCGCGAGCCGCCTGGACGGCGGGCAACAGCAAACCGACCAACACGCCGATGATTGCGATGACGACCAACAATTCAACAAGCGTGAATCCATCTGGTCGGGACGAACGCTTGATACGATCACGAAAATTCATAAGGTCACTTGGGGAATAAAAGGTGAATGAGACGGAGGAAGTGACAAGTGTTTTGGACGCGAATACGTGGACGTCACTCCGGTTCAAAAACTTGTCTTGATCGCTGGATCGTTCCATGTGCGGACTCCCAACGCAAAGTGATTCGCCGCTGCGAGCCTTTCGGCGATTCGAGTGTCAATTCGACGGGACCCAGATTTTCCGAGTCCCAAATCGTGGAATCGGGTCGCCACCGCCGGATACCGGGAAAATCCGCCTCCGCGGCGTCCTCGGGTGGCGTTTCAAGCAGCCCCCAGCGGATTTCGGCGGCGTCCATCAAGCACTCCGCTTGGATGGAAACCCAGCGTTGTTTTGCCGCCCGCGAAGCGTGAAGGGTGCCGCGAAGCATCGCCGCCGCAATGGCCATCGCAATGCCCAAGGCCACGAGCGCCAGAACGGCGAAACTGCCACGCCGCGACCGCCGGCTGGAAGACGAATGCCGATTGGATTCTTGCCGCCGATTCATGGTTGCACCCCGCCGATTTCGAATGCGCCGATTTCAAATGCTCGGAACGCGATCGCGTCCTGATCCCGTTGCGGACGTCGATCCAGGGCCATGACCCAAGTTTGGGTCGCCGCGGCGGGATCGCCGTGGCGCGAATGCAATCGAAACGTCGGCACATAGAAATCGCTCAGCAAAAACGCTTCGTGTCGTTCGTCAGCGACTTGGTTTTCCAGGGTTGCCTGATCATCGCGGGTCGACGCGATGCGGCGGACCGCACCGTCCTGAATCGTGTACCGAACCGTTCCCGCGCGTCTTTCGAAGTGCCACAAACGGTCTGAAATCTTGATCGTTCGTGTCATCGACCGCCGATCCTGGCGAACCGATTCGGCCAACCGGTCGAGTGTCCGCGAATCGTGTTCACGCCGATTCTGCTGACTTCCCAAGCGGAAGGAAACATGAATCAGACCCACGGCGACACTCATCATGGTTCCGCCCACGATAAACACGATCACCAATTCGGTCAGCGTGAACCCGCGTTGGCGGCGCTTGCCGGCGAAACAGCGGTCACCAGCGAAACAAATACGGTTCATTCGACAGCCCCCGCGAACCAAACCGAAAGCTGCACCGGAGGCGGATCACCGGGTCGATCCCAATCAAAGCTCAAACGCACCAGCGTGGCTGGTCTGGGATCGTCCGCGTCGGCCGCGTTCAGATTGACCTCTTCGACCTTGGCTTGCAGCTTGCATTCACCCAATCGATCCTGGGCAAGCGAGGACGCCCGCAAGTCATTGATGACTTGCTGACGTTGACCGGGATCGGCGTTCCGCAACAGTTCGACCGCGCGGTCCAGTTCGTCCAACGCCAATTGGTAGTGCCCCAAACGTTGCCATTGCCGGCTATTGCGAAACGCCAACATGGTGACGACCGACAGGCCGGTGATCAGCAGTCCTCCCGCGATCATGACCTCGATCAAAGTGAATGCCGGTCGCTTGCAACCGAGACGGCTGGAGTGTGGAAGTGTCATGCGCAAAGCAACACAAAGGAGTACAGCGTTTGAAAAACCGCAAGCGCAAACCAGCCAACCAGCGCGGCGACAGCAAAAATGGACAACGGGCGGATCAACCCGGACCCGCGTGCCAACCAGCGTTGGCTTCGCCAGGTTCGTCCCGACGCGATTTCCCGCATCGTCCAAGCCATCGATTCGACGTCGGTGGATGCCGCCAAGGCGCTCGATTCGCGATCGTTGACCAGGCCCGCTTCGCGAAGGGAATCGACCAGCGTTTCGCCGCGGCTGATCGCGATCTCGGCGTTTCGCAGACGCTTTCGAAACGGGCTAAGTATTTCGACGCCGGCCAATTCGCCAACGGCGACCGAGGCCGGTCGACCGAGACCGATGGGGGCGGACAAGGTTCGCAGCAACGCGGCCGCCCACGCGTTGTGGGCCGCCGGATGGATGCGGGGCAAGACTTGGTCTCGGAACGTCACCGTCATCGTGGCCAGCGACACGGCGATGACGACGACGACCAGCGGCAACAAGCCGGCCACCAACCCGCTGCTGGTCAAGGCGACAAAGCTGTCAAAAGCGGGTGGAGTCTGCATCTGAAATTCGACGAACATCTCCTTTAAAGTCGGAACGATAAAGGTTCCAAAAAATGTCACATAGAAAACAAACATCGCGATGCAAAGCATCAAGTACAAACGCCACCGTGGTCGCGCAAACGCTTCGCCGCCACCATCCAATTCCAGCGCGTCGGCTTGCATGTGAATGGACTCCTTCAAGCAGCCGGTCTTTAACCCCAGACGCAGCGCCGTCGACACGCTCGCGTCGAACAAGGTGGGTGACGCCGCGACCGCGTCGGCGGCGGATTCGCCGCGATGCAGCGACGCGGCAACCGCGCGAATTTCATCAGCCAGCCATGATGAGTGGTCATACGCAAGTGCTTGCAGCGCTTCGGCCGCCATCCGGGGATGCCCGGCATAATCATGCATCGTCATCAGCACCTCCCACGCCACAACGCGACGCATGCGTCGCGATCCAAATATCGCCGGTATCCAAAGACTCATCCGGTCAACCCCGTCACCAGAGACAACAGCGGCAGCACCAACGCGACCACCAACAGCATCACCATGCCGCCGACCAGGAAGATCATGATTAGCGGCAACCACGTCACGATAAACGCCGATTCGACACTGGCCGCGCGCAGCCGATAGGACTGGGCCAGCGTGCGCAGTCGTTGGATCAGTGGTGGCCCAGCCAGCGTGCCGCCAAGGGCATGAACCAAACTGGATGGCATCGTTCGTGTTGACAGCGGCACCGCTGTGTTGGCATCGACGCCGGATCGCGGCTGTTCCGCCATACGCTGGCCCCATTGCAACGCCGCCAACAGTCGCTGCCGCTGCGATTCCACATCCACGGCTTCGACCGCAAGCCGCGCCGCCAAGGCATGGTGGGCTCCGCATTCCAACCAATCGGCCATCGATTCGGCCCACTGACCGGCTGACAAATGCGTTTGGACCTTTCCGGGACCTCGCCGCACGGGACCACCGCGACGAAAAAGGAAAAACAGCAGCGGTACGACAACCACCAGCAGCGCGAGCCCCCATACACCGTAGCCCTGGACCAGACGGCTGAGCCGGATGATGAAGAGCGTCAATGCCGGAAGGTCCAATTCAAATTCCGTAAACATGGCATCGAATTGCGGCACAATGAACACCAGGATCAACGCGCACGCGGCGACCGACGCCGCCGTGGAAACCATCGCGGCGACCAAGCCGAGCGGGATCCTGCCAAAACCCCGCGACACCCATTGGAGTTCTCGCAAACGCGGCGGCGCGTCGACCTTGCGTGACAAAAACGGCAACCACGGCCACATCCGAGGATCGTCGGCCAAAGCCATCGCGGCGTCGGCGACATCACGCTGGCACGCCGCATCAACGCGACGGTGCCCGTCACGATACATCGGTGACACCACGCCATCACCGACAGCCGCCGCCAGTTCGCCCATCCGCTGGGCGACTGCCGGATCCTCCAGTGCGGCAGTCGCCAATTCCAAACGCAGGCTTGCACCGGAGCCAATGGAATCGGCGGTCATGGCGTCACCGCCCGCGAAAGGTCATCCAACAGCCGGACGAGTGAATAAAACACGATGAACCCAAACACCATCACCAGCCCACCGGCGGCAAAGATGGTGAACAACGTGTCGCCGGCCAACGATCGCCGTAACCGCTCGGAATAACGTGACGCCATGTGCGCCGCACGCACTTGCCGCGACCAAGCGGGATCGCCCGAAAACGGACCGGTGCCCAAAGACGACTCCGCCGGACCCG
>JBCCRW010000002.1:0-49138 GCA_039201055.1 Planctomycetota bacterium
CGGCGGCTTCGCCGCCGAAATCGCGGGACGCTAGGCGGGGTTCGCGCGTTCCAAACCGGGGGTGGCGTCCGGCTACCGTCTGTGATGCCTCCGGCATCGGTGTCGGTCCTGCGAGTCGGTCATTTCGAATCACACACCGCATAGGTGAGCCGAAGGTGTGGCGACAGCCACGCGTCGGGTTGGAGAACGTTTGCTTCGACGGAACACGCCTCTGTGCAAGCACCCGGCTCGCGGCTTTCGCCGCGGGTCTCGGCTCACTTGATACGCTTTCGCCCAGAACCCGGCCCGTCGCTGAAGCTCCAGCCTCGGCTCACGACGACGCTTCAACGCCCCGGGTTTTCATACCAAATGACACCCAAGTTTTGGCGTTCTTCACAGGTCAGCACATCCAAGTCGCCGCCGCCATCCACATCGGTCAGCTCGACGCGATCGAACTTCACATGCGTGGTTGGATCGATCGCCGACCAACCTTTGTCGGCGCCGCGGTACCAAATTCCCGGCAGATCCTTTTGTCTTTGGGCATAGGTGTTGGCGGTCAAAATGAGCGATCCGTCGGGAAGTTGCGAGATGGATTTACCCATGACGATACCGCCCGCATACTTGATCCATTCGTTTTGAAGACGGCCGGCCAGATTTCGGATTCGGACGGATTCCCCGTCCCGCGTCGCCGCAACGATTCCGTCCTCGATCGTTGAAAAAAACATCCATTCACGCTGCGGAAGATCCAGCCGGTGCAGCGACCATTGATCCTTTGGATCCTCGGGTTGTTCAATCCACCCAAGACAACGATCGGAACCGACGCGATCCGAAAATAAAATATCCAGGTCACCGTCCGAATCGACGTCTTGTGATTCCAACGACATGATCCACCCGCAATCGCGCAGCTCGCGCAGGTACCACGATGGCCGCGCATCATCGCCAGTGGATGCTCGTCCCGATCTGGATCGACGTGCGGACGGATTGCCAAGATTGTTTTTTGACAACAACGAGATCGACGCGTTGTCGTTTTTACTGCCCAAGATGATCGATCGTTGTGATCCAATCGCCAGCGGCATGCCGTACATCCATTGTTGGCCTTTGGCGGCCAAAACCGCACGGGAACTCCAGCGGGAACGGGTCAGCCACGCCGCCGGTTTGTCGCGAGCACGATCGGCGGGACCGCCAACTGGATTCAAGCGATGAACCCAAACTTGACGTTCACGACCTTCATGACAACTGATGATTTCCAGTTGCCCATCGCCGTCCACGTCACAGAAAAACGCGTCTTCGGGCGAAGGGATATCGGCCACCGTCACCGACGGCCAGGGCAGGCGGCACTTTTCGGGGCCGGGATGAAGATACAGGCAAACCAGCCCGGATTCTTCCCAGCCGGCGGTGACGTCCAACCGCCCATCGCCGTCAACATCACCCAGCCGCACGCCATCGGCACCGTCGAATCGGGCATCAATCACATGCCGCGGCCAAGCTTTCCGAACGGGTGTTTTTCCGCCGGCCAATTCTTTGGAATCCGCCGACAGACCCGGTGTCTGCAAAATGACAATCGCCGCGGTGATCCGGCAAGCCAGCCGGCACAAAGACAGAAGCAGTTGGGCAAAGGGGCCACCTTCCGCACTGCGAAAGGTGGCCCCTTGAGTGGAGGTAGACGGACTTGAACCGACGACCTTCTGGATGCAAACCAGACGCTCTCCCAACTGAGCTATACCCCCTCAGGAAGTTTGACGTGAGAAGGGTGAAGTTTGAAAATTTTACACTACAAACTTCATTCCTCTCACTTCAAAAATGGGCGTGCCAGAACTCGAATCTGGGACCTCGTCGTTATCAGCGACGCGCTCTAACCAACTGAGCTACACGCCCGGACGTCCCGTAATCATCGGATTCCCGGCACTCGACAATTTGCCGAGCGGCAAAGTGTACGCAAAGCCGAACGGCTGTCAAAGGCGGATTTGTGGCTTTAAATGCCGTTTGAATCGTTTTTCCACCCGTTCCCGTTCATCCAGGCAAACGTCTAGGACTCGCCTTACGACACGCCCCGGCCGGCGGAGTTCGGCGTCCCGCAAGCAAACCCAAGCGAAAATTCGGCTTTTTTCGGAACACCGTTTTTTGCCAAACTACATGCGTCCAGGCCGACGAAGGCCTGCCGGCTCCCAAAAAACGCAACCCACCCCGATCCTTCCCCAACGATCGACCTTTCACGGATTTCAACGATGACGGAACGACCTCGACGAATCGCTTTTCCGGCTTTTGGCTGCCGATCGGATTGGCTCAAAGCGATCTCCACGTCCGCATTTTGCGTGGTCGCCGCGCTGGTGATGACCGCCGATGCGGACGCCGCGGTGACCCTGGACAAGGCACTTGGCATTCAACCGGTCCAGCCCAGCTACAAGGCACAACCAATCGACGCGGACACGCGGGCCAAGTTGAAAGTCGTTGATTACAAACAGGCCGATGGACGCGGCTGGGAAGTCGTCGGTCCCGGCGGTCAAGTCTTTCGCCGCTTCATCGATACCGACGGCAACGGTCGCATGGACCGCTGGTGCTATTTCGAAGATGGCGTCGAAAGCTATCGCGACATCGATCTGGACGGTGACGCCAACCCCGATGAATACCGCTGGTTGGGCATCGCGGGGTCCAAGTGGGGCATCGACGAAAATGAAGATGGTGTCATCGACCGGTGGAAACAAATTTCGCCCGAAGAAGTCAGCGCCGAGGTCGTCGCCGCCGTTGCCAATGCCGACGCGGATCGCTTTGCCGCGGTCGTCTTAAGTCCCAGTGAGTTGAAGCGTTTGGGCGTCGGCGAAGAACTTGCGAAAACCATCGAGGCCAAGTGCACTCGTGCGATCAGCGATTTCGCCGCCTTGGCCAAACGCCAACGTGCTTTGACGCCCGATTGCCGTTGGTTGCAATTTGCAGCCATGCAGCCCGGTGTCTTGCCCGCCGGCACCAACGGTTCGACAAAGGACTTGGTCGCCTATGAAAACGTGGTCGCGATGTACACCCGAGCGGTCGACGGCAAGCCGGGTGAAAAGAAACGACTCGAAAGTGGCCAGTTGATGATCGGCACCGTCATCCAAGTCGATAACGGATGGCGGGTGATCAGTCTGCCCAGCGTCGGCGACGCTGGCGAATCGGTGGCCCAGCTTGGCGGCACCGTGTTCAACGTCGTCAGCGCACCGATGGACGGCGAGGAAATTCCCGGCGGCATCAGCGAGGCGGCGCAAAAACTGTACGCGACGCTCGAACAACTCGATCGCCAATTGGCGTCGGCACAAGACGCCAAAGAAGCGTCGCCACTGCACGCCCGCCGCAGCGATATCATCGAGGCGCTGATCGAACAGGCGGCCACGGAACAGGAACGTGAAAATTGGGTCCGCCAATTGGTCGACACGATGAGCGTCGCCGTCCAAACGGGCCAGTATCCCGACGGCGTCAATCGGCTGCGAAAGATCGCCCCCACCTACGCCACGCAAGATCGCACTTTGGCTGCCTATGCCGACTACGCCGCCATCGGTTCCAACTACGTCGTCCGGCAAAGCGAAGAAAAGAACTTCGCCAAAGTTCAACAATGGTATTTGGATGCCCTGCAGGGCTTTGTCAAGCGATATCCAAAAACCGTCGAAGGCGCCAAGTCATTGCTGCAATTGGCACTCGCCAAGGAATTTGACGGGGACGCCGACGCGGCAGTCGACTACTACCAAAACGTCGTGGATGATTTCGAAGGCACCCCCGAAGCTTACAAAGCGGCCGGCGCCATCCGGCGGCTCCAATCCAACGGCAAAGTCATCACGCTGCAGGGCAAAATGCTCGATGGCCGTGATTTCAATCTAGCCTCGCTGAAAGGTCGCCCGGTGATCGTCCAATATTGGGCGACATGGTGTGAACCTTGCAAGCAAGACATGAAATTGCTGCGTCGATTGTCGGCCGCATACGCCCGTTCGCGATTGACCTTGGTCGGCGTCAACGTCGATGCCCGACGCGAAGACGCGGTCACTTACGTCAAGGAAGAAAAGTTGCCCGGCTATCAACTGTTCGAAGAAGGCGGCCTGGAGCAAAGCCGGCTGGCCAACCAACTGGGCGTCCAAACGCTGCCGACGATCATGCTGATCGGTCCCGACGGACGCGTGGTCCGGCAAAACGTGCCGTCCTCGGAACTGGAGTCCGAGCTTGAAAAACTTCTCCGACGCAAGAAGAAGTCGACGCGAAAAAATACCGACCGATGTTTCAAAATAACGTCGGTTGAATCTCTGCATCCGATACCGTCGGCGACTTCTTGGCCGCCGACATTGGCAAATTCAAAAAGGGTTGAAACTTTCGTTTCCAAGCCACGGCGGTGGATTGGGCGGCCGCCGGATCCTCGTTTTCGACCAGCCACAACTTCTTGGGCTCGAAAGCCTGCCAGTGCGAATTGCCCTGGATGACTTGCAGCGTTTTGCGAATGTCGCTCGACGTTCCGGCGTACAGTTTTTCATGTGCATTGGCAATCATGAAAGCGCCGCCAACGCTCGGCGATCCAGTGCTCGGCGAATCCGCCTTCAAAAACGCATCCAACGATCTTGATTGCCCGATCCCCGAGATTCGCGAATCGGCCGCGTCACCGCTGGTCTGGCGAAACGCCGCCAGGGCCGCGCGGCGCAAACTGGCCGCGTGATCGCGCGGATCACCGGCGATGCCCGCCATCCCCATCGCCAATTCGTCGACGCCGGCCAGTGCTTCGGGGCACGCGAAGCATTCCGGAACGGTCAATCCAAAATCCAGCGCCACCAGCCGCAGCGCCGCTTCGGCCGGCATCGACCATCGCTGCGTGAACTCGGTGGGCGATGGGGTGGGCTGTGAAAGATCCAGGTCCGCTTCCACACGCTGCAATTGGGTCAGCCAAACGCGAAGGTCACCGCCCTGTTTTCTGGTCCTGAAGTGTTCGTCAATGGCGTCAAGAAATTCCGGGTCACAGGCGGCGTCCATCACATCGCCACCGGTCTCGTGCAGCCGCCATGCTTGCCGCAGGTCCGCCCGAGTTTCGAGATCGATTTCGCGATCCAGGACCAAATCGGCTCGGGTCCGACCCGCGTTGGTTTTGGGGGCACTGCGGACCGCATCCTCGGCGCCATCCAAATCATCACCGGGGTTGCAAGCGTCCAAACGCGATTCAATCCGCTGGGCATATTCGGGCGACAACTCGCTGGCCGCATAGCGGCGACCGAGTTTTTTGGCGACGGCCAGGGTCGTGCCGCTGCCCCCGAAGGGGTCAATCACCAATTCGCCCGGCCGGCTGCAAAGACGCACGATTCGGCCGAGCAATTGTTCGGGCATCTGACACCCGTGGAAGCCTTCACGTTCCTTAAAGGTGCCCGCGACACGCGAAAAGAACCAGGTGTCGTGCCGAAATTCGAAACCGCCGGCGGGTGAATCCTGGGGCCGCAAAATCCAAGTGTTGTCCGGCAACCGTCCGCGCGTATTGGCACGCTTGTCCGCATAAACCAGTTGTCGCGCCGAAGCGATCCGCACGGCCGGATTGTCGATGTTAAAGGTAAACCGCTTGGGGTCTTTGACGAAGTGAAACAAATGCGTGTGCGAGCGGCTAAATCCTTTTCGCGAATTGACACCAAAGGTGTAATACCAGATCACCCAGCTGCGACAATGAAAGCCCAATTCCTGTGACAGCAATTTCAGTTGCGCCGCGTATTCATCCCCGATGGCCAACCAAAACGTCCCGTCGGGCTTGAGCACTCGGTGTGTGCCGGAAATCCAAGCACGACAGAAATTCAAGTAGTCTTCATCCGACCGGCGATCATCATAAACATCGTATTCGTAATTAATGTTGAAGGGCGGGTCGGCAAACACCAAGTCAACGCTGGCGTCGGCGAGCGTCCCGAGCCACTCGACGCAGTCGCCACAATGAACGCCGTGGGGCGCGGACACTTCGGCCGTTTCACTCATTGACTTGCACTTCACTCATCGTTTTGCACCGGTCCAATATCGATAGGCCCGCAAGGTTTGGCGCGCGGCTTCGTGGGGGTCCGGATAGGGGAACGCTTCGGCACACAAGAAACCCGCGTATCCGATGGCGTGGAAGGCATCAAAGATCGGCGCGTAATCCAGATGGCCGCTGCCGACCGGGCGGCGATTGGAATCGACAAAGTGAACATGCCCGATGTGCTCGCCAGCATGCCGAATCGCGGCCGGTAAATCGGTTTCTTCGATGTTCATATGGAACAGGTCGGCCAGCAATTTGACATTTTTTGTCGACAACGATTCCAGCAGCTGGACACCTTCGGCCATCGTCACGCACTGCCGCGTTTCGTAGCGGTTCAGCGGTTCGTAAATCAGCGGCACGCCGTACTGCTGGGCGTGCGATCCGCATTCCTCCAGTGCGTCGGCCAGATAACCCCGCGCGGTTTCGGCATCACCGGTGTGTCCGCTGGGTCCTTGCATCGATCCAATGATCGCCATCGCACCCAGGGCACCGGCATGGTCGATGATCTCGCGAACGAATTGCCGTGCCTGGCGTCGTTTTTCCGCGTCGGGATCGGCCAACTGCAAACGATGCTTCACCCAGCCGGCGCCGGTCCCCAAGGCACAAACGGAAAGCCCCGTCCGCCGCAAAATCACTTGCACCGTTTCCAGGTCCACGGCCTCGGTGGACGGAGCAAAAATCTCCACGGCGTCAAAACCGATTTCGGCCGCTACTTCCATGGACCGCTCGAGCCCGTCCCAAAGTACGAACGGACCGCCGCGGGCCTCTTTGACCAGCGACAAAGTAATGGCGGATTTCATGCGGCTTGGCGAAACGGGGAAACTGGGACCACGACCGGTAACGGGGGACCACGACGGGAACTGGGCCACCGGCCGTCCCAGCCATTACGTGCTCCCGCCTAACTTAAAGCATTCGCCTCAAACGGCAACAAGCCAAGCTGCGGGCGGGCGAGCGGTGGCGACATTCATCGGGATCCTGACGGCGTTCCGACGGGATCCCGGCGGATCGCACCGGCACAAGACGTTGCGTCTTTGATTCGGGCAAGACAAGATGAAAGGCCGGAGTCACGTGCCCCTTGCGGCCGCTTCGATCGTTATCCCACATTGCCTTGAGGCCACCCATGAGCGTCGATTCGTCGACCGCCTCCGCCGCATCACCCACCACGTCGACCGGTGTCCATTCGCAAGCATCCGGTTCGGCCGGTCCGAGGACACTGCTGGACAAAATTTGGGATCACCATGTCGTGCACACGCCGGCCGGTGGGCCCACAATTCTTTACATCGATCTGCACCTGGTGCACGAGGTGACCAGCCCGCAGGCCTTTGAAGGTTTGCGTTTGGCCGGTCGCGGTGTGCGTCAAGCGGCACGAACCCTGGCAACGCCCGACCACAACGTCCCGACCACCGACCGCGGGCTGCCCATTGCCGACCCCATCAGCCGCAAGCAAATCGAGACGCTGCGGGATAATTGTCGCGAATTCAATATCGAACTGTTTGATATCGATGACGTCCGACAGGGCATTGTGCATGTGATCGGCCCGGAAAATGGCTACACCCAGCCGGGCATGACGATTGTTTGCGGCGACAGCCACACCGCCACCCATGGTGCCTTTGGGGCACTGGCCTTTGGCATCGGTACCAGCGAAGTCGAACACGTGCTGGCGACCCAAACGCTGCTACAATTTAAACCCAAAACATTTGAGTTGCGTGTCGATGGTCGGTTGGGGCCGGGCGTGACTGCCAAAGATATGATCCTGTATTTGATCGGACAAATCGGCACCGCCGGTGGCACCGGCTATGTGATCGAATACACGGGCGATTGCATGCGTCGCTTGTCGATGGAAGAACGGATGACGGTTTGCAACATGTCGATCGAAGCCGGTGCGCGGGCCGGAATGATCGCGCCCGACGACATCACCGTCGACTATCTTCGCGGCCGCGAACAGGTGCCCACCGAATTCGATGCCGCCGCGAAAAACTGGTTGCAATTTGCCGGTGATCCCGGCGCCCATTTTGACCGTAGCGAAATCTACCGGGGCGAGGACATCCAGCCGCAGATCACTTGGGGCACCAATCCGGGCCAAGTCGGCGGCGTCAATCAGCCGATTCCCGACCCCGGCAGCCAGGCCGACGCGACCGAACAAAAGAGCATCCAGGATGCGCTCGCGTACATGGCGCTCCGCGCGGGCACCAAAATGGTCGACGTTTCGCTGGACCGAGTCTTTATCGGATCGTGCACCAATGCACGCATCGAGGATTTGCGGGCGGCGGCCGATGTCGTGCGTGGCTACCGGGTGTCCGATCACGTCCACGCGATGGTGGTGCCGGGGTCCGGAAAAGTCAAAACGCAGGCCGAGGCCGAGGGTTTGGATCGGGTCTTTCGCGAAGCCGGATTTGAATGGCGTGAGGCCGGATGCAGCATGTGTTTGGCCATGAACCCGGACAAATTGGCACCCGGCGAACGATGTGCGAGCACTTCGAATCGCAACTTCGAAGGTCGACAGGGCAAGGGCGGACGCACGCATTTGGTCAGCCCCGCGATGGCCGCCGCCGCCGCCATTGCCGGACGATTTGTGGACGTTCGTCAGTGGGATTACAAGCGTCAGGGAGAATTTTGAGGGATGCAGAGTTTTACGATTCACTCCGGCGTCGTCGCCACGATGGATCGCGCCAACGTCGACACTGACCAGATCATCCCCAAGCAATTTCTAAAGCGGATCGAGCGAACGGGATTCGGCCAGTTTCTGTTTTACGATTGGCGTTTTGCCGATGACGGCGTGACGCCCAATCCGGACTTTGAATTGAACCGGAGTGAAGTTGCCGGCGCGTCGGTCTTGGTGACGCGGCGGAATTTTGGCAGCGGCAGTTCCAGGGAGCACGCGGTGTGGGCGCTGGACGATTATGGTTTCCGCGCGGTGATCGCGCCCTCGTTCGCGGACATCTTTTTCAACAACTGTTTCAAGAACGGTGTCCTGCCGATTGTGCTGGCCGAAGCCGACATCGATGAATTATTTCGTCGTGCCGCCGCGGACCCGCCGTACGAATTGACGATCAATTTGGAAGATCAATCGATCGACGACGGCGACGGTTTTCGACGATCCTTTGAAGTGGATGCGTCGCGACGCGAAAAGCTGCTACACGGGCTGGATGACATCGCGATGACGCTTCAACACGCTGACAAAATCGCCGAATACGAAGCGAGCCATCAGTAGCTCGCCTCAATCAGTAGCTCGCCTCTCTCAGTAGCTCGCCTCTCCGAGGCGAAATGAATCAGTAGCTCGCCTCTCCGAGGCGAAACAGCACTCGCCCGACTGCCGATGGCAAGGCATCTTGTCGCTTCGCGATTGATGGGCAACGGAATACAATTTCCACCCACATCGCCAATCACTGCTGACGCTTGCGAATCAAATCGGCAACGTGTTCGGGGTCGGGAATATCGTTCATCACGATTTCCATGTCGTCCTGGCCCGCCGATGAAACCGCAATGTCACCGAAGCTGAGCAATCGCTCGATGACATTTTGCGACACCTTCAGGTTCCGGACATCTTTGTGCCGGACTTCGCTGGTGCCCCGATGGATCAGCCCGTAGCAATACACCAACCGCTCGTTGGTGATCGTCAACGATTGCATCCAGCTGAGAAGCCACCAGCGGCCCAGCATGCCCATCGATATCAGGGCAATGATCAAGCCGGCGATGACCAAACCGACGCCCCCGATGCCCGCGATCGTGGCGCCAAAAGCGGCCGCGATGGCGGTCCCGACGCCCAAGATGAACAGAATCGAACACACGGTGACGCCAATAAAGTGGCGACGCAGCACGACCGGGTGCACGGTCATGTCGGTCCATTCATCGTCGGCAATCTCGGTCACCTTGGCGATCTCGCTGGCCGGCGGCTGCAGCGACTTTTCCATCGGCTGCGCCTTGGGTGGTTCGACCATGAAGGGTCCATGGCACACCGGACAATCGACGGTTTTGCCGAACATGCGGTGCGGGATTTCCACCGGCGCGTTGCACAGCGGGCAGGAGTAAACCAGGGTATCCATCACGGCGTCGGAGTCAGGCAAGCTCACGGCAGTTATTGTCAAAAGTGGGTGGGGGCGGAACAGTCGCCAAGACGACGGTGCGAAGAAAACCGCGACCGCATTATCATCGATTCGTTGCCTCGTGGGGAAGCTTGGTCAAAAAAACCGCCGCGAGATACCCGTCGCCTGGGCTGTCAAAAGGTTGGGGTTGCAGTCGCATCGGTTTGCGCACCGTTTGTTCTCCTGGCTCCCCTCTCCCCCGGGAGCTTGGCGAGCCTAAGCGAGTCAAGATCCGTGCATTCGAATGGGTGCGGGAACCGTTTGTTCTCCTGGCTCCCCTCTCCCCCGGAGCTTGGCGAGCCTAAGCGAGTCAAGTTCCGGGGGAGAGGGGCGGGGGTGAGGGGGCCTGTAAGCCGTCCGCTGCAGAGCGAGGAACGCAAGCACCCGGGATTTCCGACTTCTGGCGAAGACCGGCCACCGTTTCCCTTAGCTGATCAAAAACGTCGCAATTCGGCACGCGTCCAAATATTCGTTGATGTCCAAACGCTCATCGGCCGTGTGGATGTTGTGCTGGCCGCTGCCCATCGTCACCGCCTCGATGCCGTGTCGGAACAACCAATTGGCATCCAAACCCCCGTTACCGATTTCGGCTCGCGGGTGCCGCCCGGTGATCGCGATCGCCTTGGACGCCGCTTCGATCGACGGATGATCTTCCGGCAACCGGAAGGCTTCGTAATCGACATGCGATGAAAATTCGACACCGCCACACTGGTCGGCGGAGTTGCGAACCGCGCGTGCGGCTCGCGAAAACGCGGCGCCGATTTCCTGCACGATACGTTTGCGGAATTCACCGTCATGGCTGCGCGCCTCGGCCCGCAGCTTCGCTTCCGGGGTGATCACATTGGTCGCTTCACCGCCGGCGAACACGCCGACGTTGGACGTACCAAAGTGTTCGCCTTTTTCGACCCGCCCCAACCATCCGTTTTGGTACAGATCGGCGATCGCCAATGCCGCGATCGTGATCGCGCTCACGCCCTCCTGCGGCGCGACACCGGCGTGCGCGGGAATGCCACGAACGACAATGTCCATTCGCTCGCCACCGATCGCGCCCACGGTCATTTTCTCGGGAGCCCCACCGTCAAAATTGAACGCGCGATCGACCCGCCCGACTTGTTCGCGCTTCAAATGGCGGGCCCCGCGAAGACCAATTTCTTCCTGCACCAAAAACGTGACCACCGCCGGTGGGCCGTCACCGCCCCGCTTCATCCGCTCGACGATCGCGGTCAAGATCGCGGCACACCCCGAGCGATCGTCGGCGCCCAGCCCCGATTCGGGATTCGCACTGACGATCTCGTCACCCTCACGAACGGGCTTGGCGCCCACGCAAATCGGCACCGTGTCCATGTGCGCGGACAACATGGTTCGCGGGGCGTCGGCATCGATCGTGCCCGGTAGGTTCACAATCAAGTTGCCGACACGGCCGGGCGGCACCGTCTTTTCGCCCGCGTCGTCAAAGCACCACTGCGAATCCGCGATGCCTGCTTGGCGAAGTTCCGCGATGATGGCATCGGCAACATCGTGTTCTTCGCCGCTGATCCCCGGGATCGCGGTCAAGGCCATATATCGCTGGAGTGCCGCTTGGTGATCGATCGAAGGTGCCAAGTTGTTGGTCCAAAGAATGAAGGTCCAAAAAATGAAGTCGCCAAAGGAAAAACGCCGGCGTTTTGCCGGCGTCGAAACGTTTACGCTTGGAATGTCTTTCATCCGACCAGCTTCACCCTTCGGGAAACCGGCGACAGCTGACGACTCGGGAAAACTACGGGGTTTCGTCAGCGGGCAAGTCCGCCGCGTCGCCATCGGTTTCGCCAGCGGGAAGGTCGGCCGCAGCGGTGTCGTTGCTGCCGGTGTCCTCAGCGGCTTCGCTGGTGTCCGTGCTCAAGTCGACTTTGACGGCCGGCTCACAGCCCACCGAAAAGGTCAGGGTGCAAGCGACGACGGGAATCATCAAAAAACGGAAAGCCTTCATGTCAAATCTGCTGGGAAAGGTGGGATGGGGTGAGGCTGAGAAGACGGGTCGCAAGCGAACGTTGCTGCGATCCACCGAAATGCTCCTCGACCCGCATTGTAACAAGTAGCGAATTGTAGATTGGCGGGAACAAATTGAATAGCGAATCTCGTTAGAACCCGAACCAGCGACAGGACCCGGCCGGGCACCCCGCGGCCGCGGCCAGTCGCCGGGTTTTACTTATCGAATTGCCGCCAAAATCGTCGATGCGACGGTTGAAGTGGGTCTCTTCCATGCCGCTTCGATTTCTCCGCTGCATCGTCCGCTCAGGTGTCCCATGCCCCGTCACGCCAGCCTTTACCAATCCACCACCACGAAGTTTCGCATGGCCACGACGCTGGCGATCGTCTTGGGCGGCGCCGTCATGTCGGGCATGACTGCCCGTTTGGCCGATGCACAAGATTTCGGCGCACCGGATTCCGGCGACAACAAGCCGGGCCTGTTTGACGAAAAACCCCGTGGGCTGGGCGACGCCGGCCGCCTCGGTCGCAACGACACCCCGCTGCGTGGCGCCCCGAATCGACGCAATGCGGACGGGCGCAACGCCTGGATGGCCGCCGAACGTCTGCAGCCGTCGCCTTCAAGCCCATCGGACCTGAACACGCCCCCGCAAACCGCCGACGAGCTTCGAGTCGCCCGTGCCCAGTACCGGAAGGCCCAGCGAATCGCTCGCCTGGAACGCAACCTATGGCTGGGATACCAACCGCTGCGTCCCCAATGGAATCCCATGCCGATGATGACCAGTCGGTACCCCGCTCGACGCGTCTACGTTCCCGTTTACGTGTGGCCGTAGTCGTTTGTTCCAATCGACGACGCTATCCCGATCAACGTAGCCGCCGCCGCGACCAAGGTCCCCGCCGACTTTGCGAGAACACCAAGTATCGGCGACCCAAAAAATTGATCGAAAGTGCCGCGAAGCTCGCCAGCATCTTTCCGATTCCGGCGGGCCCATCGGCACGGACCCAGTAGGTCACCAAAGCCACATCCACGATGCCGGCCGCGACCACCACCAGCGCGTAGAACGCAAACTCGGTGATTCGGTTCCAACGTGACCCCGCTTGGAACAACGTTCGCACGCATAGGACATAGTTCAACAACGCCGCCGCCACAAACGCGATCGCTGCCGAAATCTCCGTCGGCATCCCGGCGGAAAAAAGAATCAAGAACAACAGCAAGTTGAAGATCGCCGCCGTGCCGCCAATAAACAAATAAATCGCAAACTGTGCCGGCAACGAAGCTCGATGCGCGTTGTACCGAATGATACAGTACAACGCGCGAAAGCCATCGCGGATACCAATCTTCTTGCCTTCCTCATAAGTGCGTCCGCGATACGAAATCCCCATTTCGTAAACCCGCAATCGGCGATCGGCCAGCTTGGCGACCACCTCCGGTTCAAATCCAAAGCGGTCCTCGACCAAATCGATCGACTGAATCACCTCGCGACGAAACACCTTGTAACAGGTTTCCATGTCGGTCAGGTTCATGTCCGTCAACATATTGGACAACAAAGTCAAAAACTTGTTGCCCATCGTGTGCCAAAACAGCAACACACGTCGGGCATGAGTCGTCAGGAATCGCGACCCGAGCACCACGTCGGCCTCGCCATCGATCAGCGGCTGCAGCAGTTTGATCAAGTCCCGCGGGTCATATTCCAAATCCGCGTCCTGCACGGCGACAAACGATCCCCGCGCGGCGGCAAAACCCGTTCGCAGTGCCGCGCCCTTGCCACGATTGACCGCATGGTGATGCAGATGAATCCGCGGATCCGCCCGGCTCAACGCGCCCGCGATCGACGGGCTGTCGTCGGTCGATGCGTCATCGACAATAATCACCTCGATCGTTCGTGTGTCGTCCGCGATGCCAAGCACCGCGTCGACACACGATCGCAGTGTCGATGCTTCATTGAAGCAGGGAATGATGATCGAGAGCAGCGGTGACGTCATGGCAGCCAGTTCAAGGATGGCTCAATAGATTAATGCAGGTCCGTATGAAATTCGAGACAACCCTTCGCGCTTCACAAATTGATCCCACGGCCTTTGTCGCCGCAAATGCCACCGTCGTCGGCGATGTCACCGTGGGTGCGGAAAGCTCATTGTGGTTTGGCGTCGTCGCGCGCGGCGACGTCGAAGCGATTCGCATCGGTCGCCAAAGCAACATCCAAGACAACAGCGTCCTGCATGGCGATCCGGGCGAACCGTGCATCATTGGCGACCGAGTCACGGTGGGTCACGCGGCGATTGTGCATGGGGCGACCGTCGGCGACGACGTCCTGGTGGGCATGCGAGCGGTGATTCTCAACGGAGCCGAAATTGGCAGCGGCAGCTTGATTGCCGCCGGCGCGATTGTGACCGAAGGCACCATCGTGCCACCGGGTTCATTGGTCCTGGGCGTTCCCGCCAAGATCCGCGGCCCCGTCCAGCCGACTCATCAAGAAATGATTCGCCATGGCGCCGAGCATTACGTCCAAGCCGCGGCGGCCTACCGCATCGACGGCTCCTGGAAACCGCCGGTATCCAAGTAACACGATCGCTCGCATCGCGAGAAACAAAATTAGCTCGCCTCACCAAGGCAGGGCTACTTTGAAGTCGCTTGATAACACGTCAATCGCGAAGCGATGGCAGCCGGTAGGCTCGGACGCAAGTCCGGGGACCTGAGTCACAACGAATCTCAAGTCGCGGAGCGACGCTCAAGTCGCGGAGCGACGACAGAAACGGGCTGCTGGGTGCCATGTTCGGCGCTGAAAAGTCGCTCCTGCCGTCGTTTCGAAACTAACGATTGCTCCACTAACGATTGCTCCGGGGCCAATGTGAATAAAACCGAGCATCGTCTTTCTTGCTCAAGAGACCGGGTACGCAAAAGGAATAGGTGCCGAAGGATCTGTGCTCTGAATTTTTCTGCCCGCCATTTTTCTGCCGAACCTCGACCGCCAAGACATCCTTTTCGGGTCAAACACCCAGCCATCCAAAAAGCCCTGCAAGGGCGACAGGAAGCCCAAACCTCCCAATCAATCGGTCGGATTTAGCGACCCGCCGGTTGAATGGTCTTTGCGTTTGGATTTCCCGCGTCTTGAGGCATCGCCCGGTTCCATTGATTGACCGCCAAATGCAATCGGCGGGCAAGTTCGGGATGATCGTTCACGAGGTTGTTCGATTCGGACCGATCGGATTTCAAATCGTACAGTTGCGGTTGGCTGCCGTCGTAATTGACCAGGTATTTCCAATCACCCTCGCGAACCGCCAAATCTGGATTGTCCCGATCTGGACGCCCGGGACGATCCGGCGGCCTTCGCCAAAAAATGGGTGCCTGGCGGCCCCGTGTTGATCGACCAAGCAGGGTCGGTAGCACGTCTTCGCCATCAAGTGGCTTGGATTCCTCAGGCGAAATCCCGGCCAAGCGGTACAACGAACGATTCACGTCCAACGCGCAAAACACGGATCGCTTATTGATCGTTCCCGTCGCGTTTTCGGCGACAAACTTCGGCCCCCAAACGATCAGCGGAGAACGAATTCCGCCTTCGTACAGCCAGGTCTTTGAAGCACGCAAAGGCGCCGACGACCCGGCACCCTCCTCGTGACCATTGTCGCTCATCAACACGATCAGAGTCTTGCCGCGAAGTTCGGAATCGTTCTTCACCCGATCGAACAACCTGCCAAGCTGCTGATCCATGGCGTCAAGTACCGCGTCATACAGTTGTCGCTTGCTGCCGTCGGTTTTACGGCGCAAGACCTCGGGCGGAAAAAATGGCGAATGCACATCGTCCGGCCAAATGTTGATGTAAAAGGGTTGCTCCGTCGCCTTGGCATGTTCGATGAACGCCAAAGCCTCCTCCACGAAAGCGGCCGTGATGCGACTCCGATCCTCCCAACGGATTGGACCTTTGCCCAGTTTTGCCGAACCGAGGTCGTGTTTTTTTGGCTTGGTCCCATCGTAGGCGTCCTTGAGCGGTAGCACTCGCGGGCCAAGCCCTTCAAAATTGGTCAAACTACGGTCGAAACCATACTTTCGGATAAGCGGCGCGTTGCCGACATCCCGCTGGCCGCCCATGTGCCATTTTCCAAAATGCCCGGTTGCATAGCCCGCGCGCTGAAGTTGTCGGGCGAGCATGGGCGCGTCGGGGTCGAGCCATTGTGCCATTCCGCGTCGTTTGTTTTGCTGGCGATTGCTCAGATACGACGTGATCCGATGTCGCTGCGGGTACTGGCCCGTTGAAAGGGCGACTCGTGAAGGCGAACAAATCGGCGAGTTGACGTAGAACTGGTCGAATCGCAAACCTTCATCGGCAAGACTGTCGATGTTTTCTGTCTCGACACGCTTCCCGCCGTAACACGAGAGGTCCGACCAGCCCATGTCGTCGATGAACACGGTGATAATGTTGGGCTTGTCCGGACTCGGGACAAGTTGCGGGTCGCCAAACACGGTCTGCGTATCACCGGTCTCACGAAGCCACTTGTCGACACGCTTTCGAAGCCCGGCGACAAGCTGCTGATGTGGTTCGTCCGCGATCCGGTTGACCCGCTCCCAGGGGTCGGACTTCACATCGTACAGTTCCTCCGCCGGACGTCTTTGGTAGCCGTTGACCAGGGCTTTCGCTTGATCGTTTGACGTTGCAGCGTTGACCCAACTGGACCAGTACCCATTGTCCGCGGTGGTTCGCGTGACGTGGCTATTGAAACGAAATTCCGGGTGCAAGTTGCGAATGTATTTCCAGTCATCGGCGGTGTAGGCGGCGCGGATCGGGTAAACGTTAAAGTTGCCGTCTCCGCTGTGCGTGGTGAAAATGACATCGCGATGTTCGTTTTTCTCGCCCAGCAACACCGGCAGAAACGAGCGTCCATCGATTTCTTTGGGTGGCGATTGACCGCTCACATCCAGCAGCGTCGGTAAGATATCGATCCAAGAAACCGTCGCGTCGCTACGCGTACCGGCGTCGATCTTCCCAGGCCAGGAGACGATCATCGGGGTGCGAATGCCGTCGTCGTACAAATTCCATTTGCCCAGTGGCCATTGGGCCCCGTGATCGCTGGTGTGAAGAAAGAACACGTCGTCGCCCAGCACTTCCCGAGCCGCGTCGAAGACCTTCCCAAGCTCCTGGTCCATCTTCCGGATCGCGGCTACGTATTTTGCTCGCCATCGCCGCGAGTCGGGCGTATCGACGTGGTTCGGCGGCACGTTCAATGTTCCGGGGTCGATGTCGCCGATGTCTTCCGGCCATGGAACGTGTGGCCAGTTGGTGCCCACGAACAGACACAGCGGCTTGTCGGAATCTCGTTCGCGTAGCCAGCGGACGGCTTCGTCGACCGCAACGTCGTCGTGATAGCCGAAGTGCCGCGCGAGATCGAAACCGTATTCTCGGGTCTGCTTGTAGTGACCGACCTTGCCGAAGGAGGCGACTTCGTATCCGAGTTCCTGCAAGAATGCGGGAAGCTTTTTCAAATCGGCACGCGGCCGCGAATGGTTCGGTTCGGCACCGTTTCGCGCCGGATACATACCCGTCAGCAGCGCGGCGCGACTTGGGGCGCAGGACGGCGAGACCACGAACGCTCGGTTCAAGGTCATGCCGGCGTTTGCCAGTCGCTGCATGTTTGGCGTCTCGATATCCGGCGAACCGTAGACGGACGAATCCCGCCAAGTGTGATCGTCCGACAGGAAGACCACCATATCCGGGCGAGATGCCGGTTCATCCGCGAAGCATCGTGTTCCAATCGGACCGGTCAACAGAACGAGAAAGATCGTTACTCGGCACGGCAATAAAATCGACTTCAAGGCGAGGCACTCAAGAATGGGAAGAACAACGACTACTTTAACTTATGGAAAACTGCTGCGTCCGGTCCCTGGTTCAACGAAGATGTGTTGGCTTTGGTCGTTTGCCTTCCTCCTCAACTCCCCAATCTGTTTCCGAGTGATCGCCACGCGATGATCGTCCGCTATCCGATGCGACCGTTCAACCACGGATGGCCATTAGCGATTCCGTCCTGCTTTGACCTCGCTTGGCAACCCTTAAATACATGGTGTCGTCCACAACAATGGGGGACGAAAACGCTTCATCGCCAACTTTGCTGGCCCCACGCATTTGAAAGTTCGCCGGTGAAGCGGCAAACGCAAAACCTTCACCACGCTCATTAAAAACATAAATCGTGTCGCCGACCAACAGTGGCGAACTGCTGTAATTGCCCCCCAAACGCTGTCGCCACATCGTTTTCCCGTCGCTGCAATCCCAACAGTAAGCGATGCCGTTGTCCGACACCGCGTAAACATAACCCTGAAACGTCAACATCGATTGTTCGTAGCATTTGATATTGTTCCGCCATAACACCGTGCCGCTGCCATCGGCGCGAATGCAGACGGTCTCTGGCTTGGGATAGCCACCGCTGGCGTAAACGCGATCCTTCTCCCACACCATCGTGCCGCATGTCGCGTAGGTCGTCGCGTCCGGGACCTTCCACAACACTTTTCCATTGGACGGATCGTAGGACGCAACCTGTTCGCAGCCACTAATCAGCAATTGATCGCGGCCGCTAATCGAAGTGACGATGGGTGACGAAAAACTAATCTTGGCCGGACGCTTGACCTTCCAAACGGTCTGGCCTGTCGCACGATCCATCGCAGCCAAAAACGAATCACCGTCGTAATCACCCACCACAATCACGGTATCCCCATACACGCACGGCGACGCCGCGTAGCCGTATTTGTATTGATTGGGTGAATAGGAATGCACGCGTTGTTGCCAAACCAGCGTGCCGCCGAGTGATAGCTTGGTCAGTCGCACGGCTCCGTCGTTGTAGAACGCGGCGAAAAGGGATTCGCCATCGCACGCCAGCGAGGAACTCGCTTCGGTGTTTTTGGGGTGATTGGCACGGGGAATTCCGCCCCGGTGCACCACCTGTTGCCAATTTATCTTGCCATCGCTGGATAAACCCAAGACCGATTGGGTGCCCGCCGACTTGTCCGCCGTGGTCAAGAAAATGGCATCGCCCAAAACGATCGGCGTACTGTGTCCGCGACCGGGGATCGGTGCCTGCCAGGCAATGTGCTTGGCCTGGATGGACGTGGGTAGTTTCGGCCGGGTGACCGCGTGGTTGTTGCCCATCGGCCCACGCCAAGACAACCATTGCGATGGATTGGCGGTGTTTGCCTGGACAACCTCGCGTTGGGCAACATTCGTATCACCATGGGCCGCGGGCGGTTCCAGGGACGAAGCACCCATCGCGAGCATGGACAAGGATGCGGATTGACCGAGAAAACGACGGCGAGAATGTTCATGCGTATTCCGTTGATCAGCGTTGCGACGCGACATATCTTTTCCTTGTTGAAAATAGCTTGGGCGGCAAACAAACTCGGCCGATTCTCGACAATCGGTACCTGACACATTTCCCGGCAATGCTTAGCGTACCGTAAGGTGTGCGGCCACCACGAGGTCGTACGACTGCGATGAGGTGATTCGGGCGACAAGCTGCAAGTCGCATTGCTGCTCTCGTGCTCGAAACAAAATTTGGCGACCGCGTATTCAACCCCCAGCAAAAGTCTCGGGATACATTTAGCCTCGCCGCTGGCCCCTGTACGATCATCTTGGGAATTTCTTTTGCGTTTGGAGTTTGTGCGTTGTGAGTGTTTGGAATCATTGGATCGTTTTGCCACTGCTCGCGGTCGTGGTCGGCCCATGCTCTGAGAACCCAGCATCAGCGCAGGATGCGAACACGAAGGCGGTCAAGGTCAAGCCGCTGCCGCCGCCAGGTTTGCCGATCAAGCCGGACGTCTTGGCCATTTTGGAAACTCGCTGCAAAGCGTTGCGGGCGACCATCGATGCGGAAGATCGTCTTTCCGACCCCGTCGCGACCGATGCCCTGGTGCTGGTGCGGGCCGTGGAAATGGCGATCGCGACAAACGGTTTCTACAACAAAAAAGATGTCGCATGGTCCAACACTCTGCTCGATCTTGCGGAACAACGTTTCCGGGCGACGCGACCGGATCCGCTACTCCGGATCGGCTTGGAACCCGGCAAGGCAGCTCCGCAAACACTTGTCGGTGGCTTCCGTTCCCGTTTGGATGCCAGCGAACAACCGTTTGGATTGGTCTTGCCCGCTGGATTTAAAGGCAATGAAAAAGGCCTGCGTTTGGATGTCTGGCTGCACGGCCGCGGCGATTCCAAAACGGAACTGGCGTTTTTGCGTGAACGCAGCAGCAAAGTTGGAACTTATCCGCCGGCCGATTCGCAAACCGTGGTGCTGCATCCCTTTGGTCGGCATTGCAACGCGTTCAAGTTCGCCGGCGAAGTGGATGTGCTGGAATCGGTCACGCACATTCAAAGTATGCTGGACATCGACCCCGGGCGAATTGTGATTCGCGGCTTTTCGATGGGTGGCGCGGGAGTTTGGCATCTCAGTGCCCACTACCCGAGTCGCTGGATGGCTTCCAATCCGGGTGCCGGCTTCGTTGACACGATCGTGTATCAACGTTGGCAGGACCGGATGCCGTACACGCTCGGCCCGATTCGCGAGCGATTGCTTCGCGGCTACGACGTGCTGCCGTGGGTCGACAACTTTCGCAAACTACCGGTGATCGCCTACAGCGGCGAAGTCGACAAACAGCGCCAAGCGGCCGCGCGTGTGGTCGCGGCCGCGAACGAACGTGGTATTCCCATGACGCACGTCATTGGAAAAGGCATGGGACACAAAATTGATGCTGCTTCGAAGGAAATTGTCCAACGGGAACTGGCAAGCATTTCCGATTCGGTTTCAAGCGATTGGGAAGCAATCGACTTCACCACCTTCACGACCCGGTACTCGCGATGCAATTGGTTGTCCGTGGACGGATTGGAGTCACAGTTTTCCAAGGGCCGGATAGTGGCGACACCGGTGGACGGCACAGCTTTGGAGATTCAATGCGAAGGCATCACGCGGTTCTCGGTCGACCTGCCAGCCCGTTTTTTCAAACAAACGCCCGATGCGCTGGAATTTCGCCGTGGTGACGACCGACTTCTGCTGGCCGATGCCGATCCGCGCGCCGGTTATCAAGCATCGATTGAAATTAAAGACGGCGAAATGAAACCCGCACCCGCGGTCGAGACGATCGCGATGATCAAGCGTCCTGGCTTGCAGGGGCCGATTGATGATGCGTTTTGCGATTCATTCCTGTTCGTGCTGCCCAGCCGACCTGCGACGCACGGAAATGTTCAACGCTGGATCGAGCGCGAGCAGACCTACGCGATGCGCCGCTGGCAAACCATCATGCGCGGGAATATTCGCACCGTCCGCGATGTGGATGTCACCGCGGCGATGGCTCAGACGCATCATCTGGTTTGCTTTGGCGACCTGACGTCCAATCGTTATCTGCGGAAGTTGGCCGGTTCACTGCCAATCAGCTGGGATAAAGATTCCATTCGCGTGGGCCCAAAGCGGTTCCCGGCGGCGACATCGGCGGTGGCGATGATCTTTCCTAATCCATTGTCGTCCCATCCCTTGTCAACGGAGCCATTGTCATCCCAGGGGACCGCCGCGCGGCGGTATGTGGTGATCAACAGCGGGATGACATTCCGAGATTTTTCCAACACGAGCAATTCCCGCCAGATTTCGATGCTGGGTGATTACGCCGTCTTTGACGTGATGGAAACCGACAACCACATCTTCGCCGGTGAGATTTTGGACGAAGGCTTCTTCGATGAAACTTGGGGACTCGCGCCATCCACGCGGGACCCTCGTTGATTCAAATCGCGTGGCCCTTGTTAATCCAAGTGGCCCTTGTTAATTCAAATCGATCAGTGTGACGAAGGTTTCGTATTCCGCGCCGGATCGATAAACGACCATGCGAACGGGCTTGCCGACGGGCGTGAGCCCGACTTGGGCGACCAAGTGATCGTCGTCGTCGATCGACCGCCCGCCAAATTGCACGATCACGTCGCCCCGACGAAGGTTGGCCAGGGCCGCCGGCGACGATTCGCGGACGTTCTTGACCAATGCGCCGCCGCGGATCAATTCGGGCTTCTTGGTTCGATCCACGCCCACGGCCGCCAAGTCCGCGGCGGTGAATTCGGGATCCAGGGTGACGCCCAGGTAGCCGCGTCGCAATCGTCCGAATTGAATCAATTGATCGGCGACCTGCCGTGCCATATTGATGGGGATCGCAAAACCGATGCCCTCGCTACCGCCGCTGCTGCTGGCGATCGCGGTATTAATCGCCACGACCTCGCCTCGCAAACTCAGTAGCGGTCCACCGCTGTTGCCGGGATTGATCGCCGCATCGGTTTGAAAGAAGTCCTGCAGGTCGATCTTCTGTTCGCCCAGCGTCAGGTCCCGCCGCCCCTTGGCACTCAGGATGCCAAAGGTCACCGAATGAGAAAGGCCAAACGGACTGCCGATCGCGATGCAAAAATCACCGATCTGAACTCGGTCGCTGTCGCCAATTTTTGCCGGTGGCAGGTCCACGGTGGGCAGCTTCATGATGGCAACATCCGTGCTCGCGTCGGTCAACACTTTGACGGGGGCAAATTCGTTGCCCAGCCAATCGCGAAGCAGGATTTGTCCCGGGGCCGCACCGTGAATGACATGCCGATTGGTCAGCACCCAATCTGCACCGTCGGCACCACGATAAATGACACCGCTGCCCGCCTCGTCGTAGCTTTGCGACTTGCTGCCACTGCCCTCGGTCTTGTGGGCTTCGATATGAATGACACTCGGCTTGACCAAAGTGGCAACGCGGCGAACCAAGCTGCCCAATCGATCAAAGGTCGCAAACTCGGCTTCCAACTCCTGGAACATTTGTTCGCGTTGCTCGGCCAGCGAAATCCGCCGGCGTGGCACTTCGAGCGCGGGGCGACGGGAGCGGGTAAGCGATTGATCTCGCGTCGCCGGATCCAGGGTGGTCGACATCCCGGCACGGGCCGGCGGACCGGCCGAAGACCGCTCGCCGCGCAAGATGGGTGCGCCGCGAAAATCGGCTCCACCACGTCGTTCGTAGTCGACGGGTCGGTCGACGTATTGCTGGGAACTCGTTCCGGCAAACTCCTGCGCCGATGCCGTACTGGTTGACGCACCGGAGCCAGGCCATCCCGTCAAAAAGGTCGCTCCCAGAATGCCCAGGTGTGTCCAGCGCCGGGCCCGAGCGGCATGCCGCTGTTGTCGTGGGGAACTTCCTTGCATTTTGAAACAATCGGGGAGGTCGGATGGGGGCGGATAATCAAAACCGGGGCCAGCAAGCGGGTACCCGGAGCATCGGATCGCCACAGCCACAATCTTGGCCAGCGGCACGCCCGCCCTCCCGAGCGGGTCATCTGGACTAATTGTCACCGGTGTTGTAGCCGCTGGGGGCGGCACAACCGGAGGCGGCCGACCTTGATCCCCGGGGACACGATGCTCCGGAGAGACCCGGAGCTAGGCGACTTCAATTTCTGGGGAGACATCAAAGACGCGGTTCCACGGCACCGCCGTGGCGCTCCGCTGCTCGCGTGTGCGGCGGCAACCGATGCAGTCGGTCGCATAGGGAACCGCTCGTAAGCGGGTCAGCGGAATGTTCTTTTCGCACTGCTGGCAAACGCCAAAGGTGCCTTCGTCCCAACGTGCGATCGCATCCTGAATCTCGCGAAGCTCCCGGCTTTCTGCCTGAATCAATTGCGAATTCAGCTCGTCGCTAATCGTGTCAGACGCCGCATCCAAGACATCACCGGTCTTTTCCTGATGGGCTTCCTGAAGCAACCGCAGGTCGCCGCGAAGCGAACGGGCGAGCGCGTCGCGGCGCTTAATGAGCTGGATACGGATTTTTTCCAACGATTCGGTACGTGACATGGCGGGATACCTACTGGTGACACTTAGGGAGAAAAGAAGTGTGGCCTTTTGACGGGTCAATCGATCGCCTTTGAAGGGGGCAAACGAGTGCGTCAAAGGAACGGCCAGCCAGGCTATTTTGCAATCAATTTTTCCCTTATCCAAATCTAAAGGCTGTCATTTTTGCAAAAGCGTCCTCGCGGGCCGTCCCCATCATATTGCCATTGACCAGTCGAAGCCGTCTTGACACGGCCCGAAGGACACCGGACGCAAATGGCGTTCCCGCGATAAACGCCTGCTGAGAAACAAGTTAGCGAGGGACGGTTTTTTCGCCGGATCTTTTTGGGGGTCTTGGACAGTTCGGCGATGCCGAAAGTCCCCTCATCCGCAAGCCCCCCCCTCATCGAAAAGCCCCCCTCATCGACGAGCCATTGCTGCGGAAGTTCGCGAGCGTGTCTTGGGAGCGTTTTGATTTTGGGCAAAATTTGCTGGGGAGTCCGGCCCGTGGCCACCGAATTAGGGAGATACCAGGTAGGTCTCCGCGCGCCCCGAGTGATCCGGTTGCGGGATTGAAGTGATCCGCACTTTGGTCGCCCGGACCCGCTGCCGGCACTCCGCCGCGCCGCCGGTGCTCCACCACGCGGCCGGCACTCCATCGTTGGGCACCTGGTCCCCCACCACTGAAGGAAACGACTGGTGAGCCAAGAGCAATCCGAAGCCATCAACCCGAACGCGGCCGAATCGGTGTCCCCACCGATCATCTCGGCCGCTCTCTCGGGCAACACGACGAACACCCGTCCAAGCCCGGGGCGTCGCGACAGCGATTCCGCGCCCGGCGGCAGTGCATTGGAACAATCGCGAGTCATCGAATTTCGCGTCCTGGTCGACGCCCAAAATGCATCCCAATCGCCCGCACGCCGAATGCGATTAACCGGTTCGCGGTATACCTTCGGTTCGGCGGAAGGCTGCTCGATTCGCTTGCGCGACGATCGCATCCGCCCGATTCACGCGGTGCTGAATCATCACCCAACCGGAATCACGGTGCGCTGTTATGGCAGCCAAATCGAGGTCAACGGCAAGTCGCTTAGCGAGGCGAATCTGCAGATCGGCGATGTCCTTCGGCTGGGTGGTCACCGCTTCGAGCTGGTCAACCGCGAGTACGGTTACCCGGCCAGTGATTCCCAGGATGACGCGGTCTGGCGGAAACGGTTGCGCGATGAAATTGATCAGTGGCGTGCCCGGCGGGAAACTTACGAATCCAAACGCGATGAACTCAAGCGGCGTGAGGACAAGCTGCAAGAACGCGAATCCGCGATCGCCTATCGCGACCGCGAATTGGAAGACAAAGAATCGTTCTATCAAAACCGCCTGGATCAAGCTGCCAAGCAGCTCTCGCAAAGTCGATCGCAGGCCGATGCCGCAACCGCATCGGTCGCACGCTTGCGGGAACGTTTCGACTCGCTGAACCGCCAGGTCGAAACGCTGACCGAGGACCGCCGAAGTTGGGAAAAAAAGCAGAGCGAACTGAAGCGAGAATTCACTTCGCAACTCGAATCGATCCGTCAGGATCGTGACCAGGCCCGGCAGGCGGCGGAGACGGCCGAACAGAAATTTCATGCGGCCGAGCAGAGTCAACGGGAAGCCGAGCAGGTCCGACAACAAGCTGAAGAGAGTCGACAGCAGGCCGAAGAAAGTCGACAACAAGCCGAAAAACACGCTCGAGATTCGGTGCAACGCGTCGAATCGACCTTGGAAGAATTGGCCGAGGCCCAGCGTCAAATTTCGCAATTGGACGCGTCGATTCAAGCGCTCCGTAACCAGGAAAATTTGGATCAGGACGAATTTCAAGAACAACTTGATCAGGCGCGGCGCGAGATTGCACAACGCGACGAATGGCTGGCCCGGCGCGACGAAACGATCGAAACCCGCGAGCGCGAGTTGGGCACCGCCCGCGACGGCCTGGCGCAATGCGAAAGCGAATTGCAGGCGCAGGGCGAGGCGCTCGCCGATCGCGACCAGCAAATCGCCGAGCGCGACCAGCAGATCGCCGAGCGTGACGAGCAAATCACTGCGTTTCGCAGCCAAATTGATTCGCTCGAGAACGACGCCGCACAACTTCGTCGCAGCGTTGCCGAGGCCCATCAGGAATCCGCCAAACTCCGCAAGCAGTGTGAAGCGACGCAGCAACGCATTGACGGCCTGTTGGCCGACCTCGGCCATCGCGATGCCGAGATTCATGCGGCCCACGAAGTCAATGATCGCGAAACCGATTCCCTGCGGCAGCAAATTGACGAATTGACCCTGGACTTGGACCGAGCCACGGCCCAGATCGACCGGCTTACCGAAACGAACGAATCGTTGCGCCGCGAGCTGGAGGGAATTCGCGACCAATCGGCAAGCGATCTTTTCGCCCCGCCAGCGTCGACGCCATCGTTTGAAAATCTCGCGGAAGCTTCGCGTGCCGTCGAACCGGTCGAGCCGATTGATTCGGTCGAGTCCATCGACGCGGTGGAACCGATCGCGCCAATGCATGCTGACGATTCCGTCGGCACCCTTGGCAACCTCGCGCCGACACGTGGCATCGAGGCACTGGGCGCCCCCGCCTTTCACGATATCGAGGACGATGCACCGGTGGCGGCGTCAAATGTCGCGGAACCGGCTGCGGAAAGCTCCGAGCCGGCTGCGGAAAGCTCCGAGCCGGCTGCGGACGTCTGGGGACAGGATACGGATGTCTCCGAACAGGATACCGACAGCGGGTGGCCGACCTACAGTACACCCGATGCCGATCCGCCCGAGCCGGCGTCCCCTTTTTCGACCACGTCATTCGATGGGGAGCCGTCGCAAGAGCAAGACCCACCGTCACACACCGATGACCCTGCCGAAAACTTGAATCCATCGGTTTGGGGCGGATCGGCAGCGACTTCGGTTTGGGACCAACCCGATTCCGTGGGCAGCGAATTTGAAAGCACAAGTGAGTTTGGAAACACGAGTGAATTTCAAGACGTCGACCAAGACGACGATTCGGCCGCCTACCGGGGCGATCCGCAGCATAACGATGATGCATCACAAAACAGTGCACCGGAGCCTTACGAACCGGAGCCCTTCGCGTGGTCGTCCGACGACGACGCGAGTGATGGCGTAACGGAACCGAACGCCGAGAACGAGGTCCAGTTCGATTCGCGTTTGCAGGTCGATTCCGAGCTTTCCGGCGTTGACCAAGCAAATCCTGATTGGAAACACACGTCGAATTGGGCGGACGCGTCGTCATTCGAGTCACGGGAGGATTCCGTCTGGGCCCAAAACACACCCGCCGACGACGAAATGGCCCAGGACGAAATGGCCGAAGGCGAAATAGCCCAAGACGAAAGCGCCGGAGACGAAATCGTCGAAGGCTCATTGGCGAGCATGCTGATTGGTGATTTGGATCGCGAATCCAAAGACGAACGACGTAAACATGATGCTGCACCCGAGCCAAACGCCGCCACGATCTTGCGGCCCGATCCGCTGGGTGCGATGGATGAAGCGCGCGACGGCGAACCTTCCGAGCACGAGGTTTCCAGCCAAGAGCCGAATGGTCCCACTCGCATGTGGAGCCACACCGAGCAGGCGGATTTTGCCGCCGGGGGTGGCGAGGACTTCGCGGCCGCGGACGATCAAGACGCGGCCAGCTTCGCCGCTTACAACGCGGCTGGTGATTCCGAGATCGCTGGGGGCGAGCATGCGGAGGAATCGTACTACGGTGGCGGTGACGATCCGGATGCGAATCCTTACGAGCAGGAATCCGGCCCGTACGAGCAGGAATCCAGTGCTGTTTCTGAGGACTCCTACGACGCACCACCCGCCGAACCGTCCTACGAAACGGCGACGCAAGTTTTTGACAATGGTGAAATTGTCGAGGACGAGGAGGATTCGATCGAGGCCTACATGAACCGCTTGTTGGGCCGCGTCCAAGGACATGGTGGCGGGCCATCGATCGCCGAATCGGTATCGATGTCGGCGGTTCAAAAGAGTACGCCACCGCCCATCCAGCCGTCCGGTACGGACTCCTTCGACGCCCCACCGCCGCCTGATGAAACGGTGGATCATTCGGCACCCATCGTGCCCCGAAGCCAGGCCCCAGAGAAGAACAGCGACCTGTCGGCGATGCGACAATTGGCCAACGAAACCGCCGCCAGCGCGATTTCGACCAGTGTTCGCCGCCAGGCACAGCAGATTCGCGTGCAGTCGGTGATCCATTTGGGCGTCGGCGTCGCGTGCCTGTTCGTCGGGGCGTTGGCGTCGTTTATCGTCAGCGCGCCGGTGTTGTACGTTTCCTGGTTGATGGCCTTCTTCGCGGGCGTCGTGTCGCTCAAGCAAGCTTGGTCGTTGTGGCGTGAAGCCGAACAAATCATGAAGCGGATCTAAGCGGGGACGTTGGTTTCGCGCTTGCAAAATCGTTTTGCTTCGCCGCCCGGCAGCGATCTGCTTTTTGTCGCCGCTCGTTGGTAGACTTGGGTGGACGATTTTGCTTGTCCCCCCGACGCTCCCCCGAGCTTTCCGAATGCCGCTGTACGTCTTCGGCCACAAAAACCCTGACACCGACGCGATTTGCAGCGCCCTGGCGTATGCCGAATTGCTGCGACAAACCAGCCATCCCGACGCCGTGGCGGCTTGTTGCGGAACGCCCAACCTGCGAACCGAATTTGCACTGCATCAGGCCGGCGTGGCCCCACCGCGGATCATCATGGACATCCGCCCGGAACTGGAGGATGTTTGCCAGCGCGATGTCGTCAAGGCGCACTGCGACGATGTTTTCTTCGAAGTTTACCAGCGGATGGAGGAACGCGAGATTCGTTCGATCCCGGTGGTCGACGACGACGGTGGCCTGGTCGGCATCGTGACGCTGCTGGATCTACTCGAATTGATGCTGACCGGCGGCGTCGACCCGATTCGCTCCCGCGAGGTCAGTAGTTCGCTGGATCAAATTGCCGGCGTGGTCGAAGGCCACTTTCAACATCGCGTGGAAACCGATCGCCTGAATGATTTCATCGTGATGGTTGGCGCGATGAGCGCGGGCGGCTTCACAAAGCGGATGGAAAAATTTCCCGCCGATCGCTTGTTGGTCATCAGCGGCGACCGCCCGACCATTCAATTGCCTGCCTTGGAATCCGGCGTCCGCTGTTTGGTGGTCACCGGTGGATATGAGTTATCGCAGGGCCTGTTGCAATTGGCCAAAGCCAACAACGTTTCCGTGTTGATTTCGCCGCACGACACCGCTACCACGACCACTCGAATCAAAGCGTCCCAACGGATCGCGCGGATCATTCAGAAAGACATCCTGACGCTCAACGCACGCACCCCCGTCGCCGTCGCGCGGCCGCAGGTCTTTCGCAGCGCCCAAACCATCTTTCCCGTCATCGACGATGGAAAACTGATGGGCGTGATCAGCAAAAGCGACCTGGTCAATCCGCCGCAGCCCAAGATTGTGCTGGTCGACCACAACGAATTGTCGCAAGCCGTCGAGGGTGCCGAAGACGCGGACATTATCGAAGTCTTGGACCATCACCGCTTGGGCGGATCGCTGAAAAGCAATCACCCCATCACGTTCCGGATGGAGCCGCTGGGGTCCACCTGCACCTTGGTGGCGCGGATGTATCGCGCCGCCGGCATCCAGCCCACGCCCGGTATGGCCTTGTGCATGGCGTCGGGCATCATCAGTGACACCTTGGAACTACGCAGCCCCACGACCACCGATATCGATCGGGACACGATGCAGTGGCTGCAGGGATTCTGCGATGTGGACTTGCACGCCTACGCCAACGAATTTTTCGCCGTCGGATCGGCCCTGCGTTCATGCACGCCCGAAGAAGTTGTCCGCGAGGATTGCAAACGCTTTGAAGAGAAAGGCCGACACTTTTCCATCTCGCAAATTGAAGAAATCGGCTTCGATTTATTCTGGCAGCGGCAAGACGAATTGGCCGCCGCGCTGGCCGAAATGGCGCGGACCGACAAACTGGAGTTTTCCGCGTTGCTGGTGACCGACATTTCCAGCAACGGCAGTTTGTTGTTGATGAGCAGCGAACCGGACGGCTGGGAGGACATCAATTATCCCCAGCTGGAAGACAAACTCTATCGGCTGGATTCGGTCGTCAGTCGCAAGAAGCAATTGCTGCCGTTGATCACCCGCCTGCTTGACGCGGCACCCTCGGCGCTGCCCCAGGGCTGAGTGGGAAAGCAGGGCTGAGTGGGAAAGCAGGGCTGAGTGGGAAAGCAGGGCTGAGCTGGAAAGCAGGGCTGAGTTGGAAAATATGGCTGGGCGGGAAAGTCCCAAGCGTCGCCTAATCAAGTGCCAGCGTAGTGGACGAGGCGAATCCCACTCGCTTGAGTGCCGAAGGCACGGCATGTTGTAGCCCCGGACGAGAGTCCTTGTCTTTACCCAAAACGTCTTTGGTGATCCGTGAAACGAAATCACCGGTGCCTTGCGAATTATTGAGCACTGCATTCGTGAAACAGAAGGACTGTAGCCAGCGCGCAATGTGCTTTTGACCTCGGGGTCATTTCGGCAGTTTCACATACGGAAACCGGTGCAAATTTGGCGACAAACCTCGTCTTCGTTTCACGAAATGTTTTGGGTAAAAGCAAGGACTTACGTCCGGGGCTACAACCTGCCATCGCTTCGCGATTGGGATGCAGCAAAGCGATTGATGATTCACAACATCATTAGATTGGCTGCAACGCCTCCTGATACGTTTGAATGATTTTCATCAGCAAACGGATAATCAAGAACAACACAAAGCCACCCACGATCAAACCGATCATCGCGGTTGTGACAGTGGACAAAACAAACAACGCCCGTTCGGCACGTTCGTTGTAATCACGGGACAAACGATGGAACGATTGCGCAAGCGTACCGCTTTGTTCGGCGAGCGAAATGTTTTGCAACAATTCCTCGGGATAGATGTGGGTCGCCCGCAGCGCCGACGCCAAATCAGCGCCTTTGCGAATCGCCAATTCCGCGGGCTCGGCGGATTGCCGATAGTACTCGCTGCCGGTCGCACCGGTGGCCAACCGGATCGACTTAAACGGCGTCAGTCCGGATTCGAACGACAAGGTCATCGCGTTGCAAAAATAGGAGAGCGTGATGGTCTGCAAGGCACTTCCAACCTTGGGGATGGCATACAAAATCGGAACTAGGTTTTGCATGCCCATAAAATTGCGCCGGAACAAAAAGACGCTTGTTCCGATGAACGCAAAGATCACGCCAAAGATCGCCCACAGTTTCAGCACACCGCTGCCGCCGCGCATCCCAAAACCCAGGATATCATCCATCTGGGGAAAAATACCCATCAGATAAATCAGCACCGACAACACGAAAACGGTGCCGCACAACATCAAGCTGGGATAAATCAACTTTGCGATGAACCGGCCGCGTGCTTTGACACGATGATCGTAATGTTCCGACAAAATCAGCAGGGCTTGATCGACCTTGCCGCTTTCGTCGCCCGCCTTCATCAAGGCCGACAAGACGGGTGGGAAAAAAGGATCCGCCTGCATCGCGTCACCCACTTCGTAGCCTTCCTGGACACGCTTTTGCAGCCGCCGCATGGCGGCTTGCTGCGACCCCGGGCCCTGGTGGCATTCGGATTCGATGACGTTGACAACATCCAAGCCGGCACGCAACGCCGTGCCGAAACGGTCACAGAATTTGGCCGCCTCACGCAGCTTCATTCGGGCAGAAAACAAGCTCACGACAACCGACACCGTAGAATTGACGAAAAAGGGAACCGTCGCTCCGCTCAATGATGTTCCAAACCAGAGTCCCTCGCCTGTCCGAGGCGAAACACCAATTCAAATTAACTTGCCGCTCCGACGCGGAACACCCGAAATGGACCACCGACAACGACTTGACGCCGCCTGGCGGCGGCACCAATCCGGCGATCGGGCAACGGCCGAGGCCGAATATCGCGAGGTCATCCGACTGGCGCCCGGGCGAGCGGACGCCCATGTTTTCCTGGGCATCGCACAATTTGACAAGCGCGACTTCGCCGGCTCGGTGGCTTCCTACGATCGAGCTTTGCAGATCGATCCCGATCAAGCCATCGCCTGGAACAATCGCGGCAATTCGCTGCGGATGCTGGGCCAAGTCGATGACGCCGAAACCTGTTTCGCCCGCGCGTTGCAGCTGCGGCCGCAGTACCTTTCGGCACTCAAGAACCGCGGCACGCTGTGGATCTGGGCCGGCGAAATCGAACGCGGTTTGGAATCCTACCAACGTGCTCTGGAACTTGCACCGGAGGACCCCGAGGTGCATCGAAACCTGGGCGTCATCTATTTGTTGTTGGGCAAGTCGGAGGATGGCTGGCGGCACTATCGATGGCGATGGCATTCGGGTGAATTGAAACGCCCAACCCTTCCCGGTGGCTGTTCGCATTGGAGTGGCGAGGATCTGCGAGACCAATCGTTCCTGTTGTATCCCGAACAGGGTCTCGGCGATGCAATGCACTTTGTTCGCGTCACCAAGCGATTGTGTGACATGGGGGCCCAGGTTTGTTTGCACGTCGAACCCAAATGGTTGCCGCTGTTTTCGTCGGTCGACGGCTACGCAAGTTTGTCCGCCGATCGAGGCCAAATGGCGCCGGCGTGCCGCTATCACGCATCGATGATCGAAGTCGTCGATCGCCTGATCGCTCGCGGGCATGACATCCACGACGGCGCGGAGTTTCGCGACGGGCTCGCTTTTGATGACGATGCCGATTCGACACGGCGGGCGTCGACACCACGCCAGGCTTACTTGGGTGTCGCCCCGCCGCTGGTGGAGTATTGGAAAAAATGGCTGGACAAGGTGGCCCCGCAAAACGCGCCGACGCCCAAGCGACGAATCGCGATCACGTGGCAGGGCAACCGCGACCATCACGCCGACATCTACCGCAGCATCGACTTGTCATGCTTGGCACCGCTGCTGGCCCGCGATGACGTCCACGTGATCTCGCTGCAACGTGGTGACGCGGCCGAGCAGGTTGTCCGGGGCGGATGGGAAAATCGAGTGATTCGCGTTCCCGACGATTTCGATTCCAGCGACGGTGCCTTCACGGATTCTGCGGCTCTGGTGCAACATGTGGACGCGGTGTTGAGCACGGACACGTCGATCGTTCATCTGGCCGGCAGCGTGGGCGTCCGCACCTGGGTCATGCTGGGCCGAGTCCCGGATTGGCGCTGGGGTTTGGAGGGCGATCGGACGCCCTGGTACCCAAGCATGCGGTTGCTGCGGCAGAAAACCCTTGGCAGCTGGGACGACGTCGTGGCGTCGGCGCTGCGGAAAATCGACCACTTAACCCCGGGCTAGCAAGCGCCCCTACGGTTTCGAAGCCGCGCCAATGCACTACAGTAATGCAAAGCAATCCAGTCATACGGGTCCACCCGGGTGGCCCCTGTTTTGCCATTCACGCGAGGAAAACCATGAACACAATGACCCATCTTCTAGCTTTGCCGCTGCGTCGTTTTTTCCTTCCCGCCTTACTCGCCATGGCGGCACCGATTTGCCTGCCGACCACCGGATTGGCGGACGAAGAACCCGCGGAAAAGACCCAGCCGACCCAGGTCGAAGTGTTTGGCGAAATGATGGAAGTGCCCGCGGCCTTCAAGGTCGCCAAGAAACAAAGCCAAATGCTGTCGCACGAATTCCAGGCGTCCAAGGATGACAAGAACGCCCGCGTCACCATGATGAAGGCCAGCGGAAGTGTGTCGGCCAACGTGTCCCGCTGGAAAATGCAGTTTGGCAAGGTCGAAAAAGAGAACTTTAAACAAGAAGAAAAGAAAATTGGCAAATTCAAGGTTGTGACCGTCGACATCATGGACGGCAGCTACGGCGAACGCGTGGGCGGCGGACCGATGTTTGGCGGCAAAAAGGTGCAGCGAAAGAACTATTCGATGGCCGCCGCGATCATCATGGACTCCAGCGAGCGAAAGTTTTTTATCAAGATGATCGGCCCCGCCGATGTCGTGAAGGCAAACCGCGAAGCCTTCGACAAAATGCTCGAGTCGCTGAACGACTGAGCATTGATTGAATGAATATCCAAAGCTTTCTGGAACATCACGGGATCGTTCGCAACCCGTTCGCCGAAGAAGACGCCCAAACCGATCAGGTCTTCAAGGAACATTGCATCGCCAATGCCTACCATCCCATTTGGGACAAGGTTTATGGCGATCCCAAAGAACCTTCGACATCGATCGTGTTCGGGCCCAAGGGCAGCGGCAAAACGGCGATGCGTTTGCAAATCGATCGTCACCTGCGTCGATTCAACGAAGAACACGCGGGATCGCGGGTCTTCTTGATTCGCTATGACGATTTCAATCCCTTTCTGGATCACTTTTGTGAACGGCTGGGAAAACGCACGACACGAAAGCCCGAGAAAGTTTTGGATGCGTGGCGTCTGTGGGATCACATGGACGCGATCCTGTGTTTGGGCGTGACGGATTTGGTCGACCGAATCTTGGATCCCCATTCGGGTTCGGACCGTGAATTGGGTCACGAGGGCATTCGCGTTCTCGATCGCACCGCCGCCCGCGACCTGTTGATGCTTGCCACCGCGTACGACCAGTCGACCGATTCGACTTTCATGAGCCGCTGGAACCGGCTACGCAAACAACTGCACTATTCTAACGTTTCGACGTTGTGGCCCTGGTGCTTGGCGATCGCGTCGCTGATCGGATCGTTAATCTTGGTGGGTTGGTTGTTCGTTCGTGGCGGTGGCGAGTCGGGAACGGAACTGGCCAATGCGGCGGGCGAAGCGGCGGAAGCGGCCGGCCCGTCGGCCAAGCTGTTATGGCTGATTCCCATTTTGACTTTGATCGGATCGCTGCCATTTCTGCTTCGCTGGACCAAGATGCAGTGGGCCGCAATGGGCATCCACCGCCACGTCCGTGTGGGCAAACGCGAGACAGCGTCGCTCCGCAAGGCGTTGCTGGCGATTCCGCCGTCGGAATTGGCCAGCCAACCGCTGCCGCGCTACGATCGCACCGATGATCGCTACGAATTGTTGCACAAGTTTCAAGCGATTCTGAAACGACTGGGTTTCTCGGGCATCATGGTCTTGATGGACCGTGTCGACGAACCGCATCTGCTGGGCGGTAAACCTGAATTGATGCAGCGTTTTGTTTGGCCAATGCTGGACAACAAACTGCTCAAGCATCCCGGCATCGGATTTAAGTTGTTCCTGCCGCAAGAACTGCACCGTGACATCGAACGCGAAACGCGTGAATTTCACGAACGCGCGCGGATGGATAAACAAAACGTGATCCCATCCTTTGCGTGGACGGGTGAAGCAATGTACGACCTGGCGCGAGCCCGCATGCATGCCTGTGCCGCCGAAGGTCGGTCGCCGGAACCCAAAGAATTATTCGCGGGCGTCGACTACGACCGGCTCCTCACGTCGTTCCAGTCATTGCAAGTTCCCCGACATTTGTTCCGGTTCCTGTATCGGGTCTTGGTGGAACATTGCAATCGCCACACCGATTCCGACCCGGTGTTTCAAATTGACGAAAGGACATTCGAATCGATCTTGGCGGTCTATCAAAGAGAAAAAGACTACGTTTAACCCCCTAATCGTTTAACCCACCTAAATCTTTTAACCCCCTAATTTTTTAACCCCCTAATTTTTTAGCCCCCCGGCATCATGTCTTTCCCCTGGGCCATCCGCACGGAGTGACCTTGGGCGGATTCGAGCGTTCCATCAAATGCCTGACGCTCAAGCCTCCAACAGCACCAAGTTGTCGCGATGCACGGCGGCCCCATCTCTTGTGTGCCCCAAGACCTTGCTGATTTGGTCATTGGGAAGCGATTGGATTTGTCGCATTTCCGATGCGGAATAATTGACCAGACCCCGAGCGATTTCAGCACCGTCGGGGTCCACAATTTCGACAACGCTGCCGCGTGAGAAGTCGCCTTCGACTGCGGTGATGCCCACGGCCAACAGACTTCGGCCGCGACGCAGCAGCGCCTCCGTGGCGCCGGCATCAATCTGCAACCGGCCCTCGATGCGGGCCGACCAACCGATCCAACGTCGGCGGCCGACCACCTTTGCGGATGTCGCGGCGGCATCGCCCGACGAAGCGACAAATAATGTTCCGACCGTTTCGGCGGCCAGGATTTTTTGCAGGACATGCGGGTCGGTTCCCGGAGCAACAATCACCGGATGTCCGTGGCGATTGGCGATTTCGGCGGCGGCAAGTTTGCTGGCCATGCCACCTTTGCTTTCGCTAGCCCGATGGGGCGCCGCGAATTGCCGGATGGAATCGTTGATCCCTTTGACAAGGTCAATCTTGCGGCTGCCCGGGGCATCGGGTGGCCCGTCGTACAACCCGTCGACGTCGGAGAGAATCACAAGCAGCGCGGCGGGAAACAGTCCCGCGACTCGGGCGGCCAGTGAATCGTTGTCGCCAAACGTGGTCATCAATTCGGCCACAGCAACACTGTCGTTTTCATTGACAATCGCAATCGCGCCAAAGCGGTGGATCGCGGACAACGCGTTGCGAACGTTTAGATAGCCACTTCGGCGGCGCAGATCTTCGGTGGTTAACAGGACTTGAGCGGCATGGCGGCCGTGGTGGGCCAGGGCCGATTCGTAAGCCTGGATCAAATCGGCCTGCCCGATCGCGGCGACCGCCTGCAATCCTTCCAGCGTGTCGGGCCGGTCAATTGCGAGTTTTCCGACACCCGCCGCGACCGCGCCGCTGCTGACCAAGACAACTTGTCGCTTGGTATCCGCCCAGCCCGCCAAACCCGCCGACAGGTCCTTGATCCGCCGGCGATCCAGCCGTCCGGACTGTCGATCGGTCAGCACTCGTGAACCGACTTTGACGACGATCGTGTCGATTTCGGACCAGTCGCTTCGGGAATCAAACCCGTCGGTTCTGGAACGTGGGTTTGCCGATCCACCACGCGAATCACCTGAAGACGTTGGGTTCATGTTTTGCCGCGACTATCTTTTGTAGGGACCATCTTTTGACGGGATACCATCTTTTGACGGGATTCTGGGTAGCTCGCAAAAATGAAATCCGCTCCGCATTCTCATTTGCCATCGACCATCAGGAAAGGGCAAGGTACAAAGCGCGGACGCGGCGGGAGCCCACCCGCTTTCCATTCGATTGTTCCTCGTTGATTTTCCCAATGGCCGAACTTCATCACGAATGTGGTGTCGCCGCGATCTATCACCTGTCCGGACGCGGGCGAAGTCCGCATTGTCCCTCGGCGGGCCCCCGGCATGTTTCGACGTTGTTGCCGCGAATGTTGCTTGACATTCAAAACCGCGGCCAGCTTGCCGCCGGAATGACCTCTTTTCATCCCGATCAACCGCAGCTGCTTCGCACCCACAAGGATGTCGGCACGGTGTCGGAAGTCTTTCGGCTCAATCATCAAGCCAAAGCCAAGGCGTTGATGGATCGGGCCGCCAGCCCCGCCGCGATTGGTCACGTCCGCTATGCCACCTGCGGCCAGGACGATCGGTCCTACGCCCAGCCCTTTGAACGCAAGCACATCCACCGCCGGAAGTGGTTCAGTTTTTGTTTCAACGGACAACTGTGCAATTACAGCTTACTTCGCGAGCGTCTGCTGGCCGACGGTGACCATCACTTGGTGTTGGAAACCGATACCGAGATCATCATGCACGAAATCGGTCGCGTGATGAGCCAAAGCAACGAACGTTTGGATTGGACGGAAATCCTACGTCAGACGACCGCGTGTTTCGACGGTGCGTACTCCATCGCAATCTTGACGGCCGAAGGCGAAATGGTGATCGCCCGGGACCCGCTGGGCATGAAGCCGATGTGTTACGTCATGGATGGGCCTTTGTTCGCGGCGGCCAGCGAATCGGTCGCGCTGTTGAACCTTGGTTTTTCGGACGACCAAATTGAATCGTTGCCACCCGGCCACGCGATTCTGGTCGACCAAGAAAACGGTTTTCGCATCGAACGTTTTGCCGAAACTCCACCGCCCAAACACTGCTTTTTTGAATGGATTTACTTTGCCAACGTGGCCAGCACCCTGGATGGCAGAAGTGTCTACTTAACACGCAAACGTTTGGGTGAGGAACTCGCCGCCGCCGAACGCGAACTGGGTCTGCTGGACCTGGACCCCTCGGACACGATTATTGTGCCGGTGCCCGACACCAGCAAAGCGGCCGCCGACGCGATGGCGTTTGCCCTTCAAATCCCCAGCCGCGAGGGTTTGATCCGCAATCGCTACGCCGGCCGCACGTTTATCGAAGGTGGCGGCGCGAGGAAGCAGAAGGCGTCGACCAAGTACACGCCACTTCGCGAAGTGTTACAAGACAAGCGCTTGATCTTGGTAGAAGATTCGATCGTTCGCAGCACGACCATGAACGTTTTGCTGGATCGCATCCGCGAAGTCGGCAAAGCGCGGGAGGTGCATGTTCGCGTGGCGTGCCCACCGATTATCGCGCCCTGTTTTTATGGGATCGATATGAGCGACATTGATCAGTTGATTGCGCCGAAGTACTTCGGCGATCGAGGCGTCCTGACCGATTCGGCCCAACAGAAATTGGCCGATGATTTGGGGGCCGACACGCTGCGTTACCTGCCCGTCGACGCGATCGCGCGCGCCGTCGACATGCCCTCCAACCATCTTTGCCAGGCCTGCGTGACGGGCAACTATCCAACGGATGTTGGGCGAAACCTGTATCAGATTTCGACACAAAATCGCGGTTCGAAATTGGACAGCCGCCAGGCGTATGAACAACTCGCCGCCGCGGTCGGCAGCGCGTAGGGTTTGGGACCATAAGGTTGGGGGGCAGGGCTCGACCTTGCCGGGTTCTCGGCGAGTTAATTTTGGCGAACGGACACCGGGGACGACAGCCGCGAGCCGGCTCCTTGCACCGAGACGGTTTTTGCGGAAGCAAACGCTACCTGACGCGGGCGCGTGGCCGTGATGACTGGTGAGGTTCGTCAGTCCATTCGCGTCCGCGAATATCGATGATCTATCAACGTTGTTGTCACGCGAAGGCATTGTATTCGGTGCCTCGCTTTGACATCACGATTCTTTTGAAATGAAGTTTTCGGCGGCTGTGATGGTACCGCGAAGGGCTCCTCACCCCCGACCCCTCTCCCTTCGTTCCTCAGGGGCGGAGGGGGAGCCGGAATGGACATTCGGTACACCGACAGGCGGGCATCGACGCGGCCGCGTGGATGATCTATGCGGAATTTGGCGGCGTGTAACGAACGGTCGCGCGGGCCGGGCCGGCCGGAAAAATGGCTTCGCTGCTCCACAAGATGTCACGATCATTTGATGCTGCGGCGGACGGATTCTTTGGCGACCCGCCCTGCAGATGAAATTGAGCTTCCACGTGCAAACATTCGCTTCCGCGAATCAACGAAAATGCGTAACGATCACGCTGCGGATCGACATCGCTGTGCATGTGCTCGCGCCGCAATAAACCACTGGACCGAAAGCGTGTTCGCAAGGCGATCAATTCCCGATAGATGCGATCAAACAAGCTGCTGTTTGCACCCGAGGGCGAATCGATGTCTTTGATGTTCGGCAGTTTGCTTTCGAAGTACGCATTGGCATCGGTCGGCAGCGGGGCGCCCTGCCAATCGTGTTGTGGGTATTCTCGCTTCCGACCGCGGACGACGGCACGTCGCAAACGTTCGTCGCCAAAGTCAACAAAAAATTGAAACGGATTCTTCAGACCGCACTCTTGGCCCATGAACAGCATGGGAATCGCGGGTGATAGCATCAGCAGGGCCGCCGCCGCCGCGTGTTCGGCCGGTTCCAAAAATGCGTCGATGCGTTTTCCTTCGGGATGGTTGCCGACGAAGTCATGGTTTTGAATGCACCACATCAATCGCTCGGTGGAAACCGGGGCGACCGATTGCGGCATTGACTGGGCTGACTCGGGTGCATGCGGCTGGTTGGGTGGCGGGGTCGCGCGTCCGCGGTCGCCGCGGACGGTGCCGCTGTAGACGTAACCGGTCTTAAGCGTTTCGGCGAAATCGGTGCCGGAAAAGTATTCCCGTTGGCAATGACTTTGGCCCGGCCGGATGGCCGCGTGCAGGCTGTGCAAAAAATCATCGCCCCATTGAGCATCAAACCCAATACCGCCCTGGTCGTTCGGAAGTGTCATCTCTGGATCGTAGACATTGGATTCGGCGATCAAATGGACCGTCCGCTTCGCCGTCGCCTCGTACTGGCGTGTTGCCTGGGCCAGCTTCGCGGCAAAGTGAGGCTGCGAGTCGTCTCGGATGCAATGAATCGCATCGACACGGAGCCCATCAAAGCGAAATTCATCAAGCCAGTAAATTGCATTGGCGATGAAAAAGCGAGTCACCGCCTGGCCCCACCTGGCGTGATCGAAGTTGGGCCCCGGACCCCAGACGGTTTGATGTTTTTTGGAAAGATACGGGCCGATATCGGCTAAGTAGTTTCCTTCCGGGCCCAGATGGTTGTAGACCACGTCCAAGTACGCCGCGATGCCTTTGGAGTGACACAAATCGACAAGCCGTCGGATCGTGTCGGGCGGCCCCAAATCACAATGCGGCGCGAATAGGTGGACGCCGTCGTAGCCCCAATTCCAGCGGCCGGCTGATTGTGCCAGCGGCAACCACTCGATGGCCGTGACGCCCAAGTCGGACCAGCGATCCAGCCATGCCGATACGGCGTCCCAATCGACCGGGTCGGCATTCAAGGACGAACCAGACGATGCACCGGATGCATGTTTCCGGTCGTCGCGGCGCGGCGAAAGGCAACCCAGATGCGCCTCCATGATGACGGCGTCGCGAATGTCACCGGGGTCAAAGGTATCGTTTTGCCACGAAAAATTCGAATCGACGACCTGCGAAAATCCGTGGACCCCGTCGGGTTGAAAACGCGATGCGGGATCCGGTCGTGGGTCGCGACCGTCCACCGATATCGAGTAGCGATCGCCGGGCCGCGTTGCCGAATCGGTCGCGACGTGGAATCCGCTGGCGAGTTTTTCCAGCGGCATTGTTCGGCCATCCCGCAAGCGGACATCCACCCGTCGGGCCCGGGGCGACCAGACCGAAAACTGGACACCATCGTCATTCGGCACGGCGCCCAGGTGACGGTGCAGTTGAACCAAGTCGACGAGTGCGGGGTCCATTGGCGAGCGCTTTGGGGGGCTGCGGAACGAAAACGGTCAATCGAAATCAGGCGATGGGAAACGCTGGATGCCAATTTGGACCCGATCGGCCTACACTTGCCAACCTTGAAGCACGCATTTTCCACGAGCGGAGGACACGATGAGGCGGACATCTTGGCAGAGTTTTCGATCCATCCCGATTGGAATGACGCTATTTGCGATGTTGATGGCCGGGCAGGCGGTTGGCGGGCAAACAACGGGTGATACCGTGCGAGTGGCGACCTTCAACGTGTCCCTGTACAACAAAGCCGCCGGGCAAGTCGAACGACGACTCGCCGACGGCCAGGATGCCCAGGCACGCAAGTTGGCCGAAATCATTCGCTCAGTGCGACCCGATGTGCTGCTGTTGTGCGAAGTGGACTACGACGCCGACGGGAAATTGCTGGACCACTTTGCCGATCGCTTTCTGGCCGACGACGGCGATGGATGGACGGGCGAGGCGATCGAGTATCCGCATCGGCTGTCGCTGGTCAGCAATACCGGCTTGCCCAGCGGCGTGGATTTGAACGCGAACGACAAGACCGATGACCCCGAAGACGCCCATGGATACGGAAAGTATCCCGGCCAATACGCCTTTGCGATCCTGAGCCGATTCCCGATCCAGAAGGACCAGGTCCGCACGTTTCAAAAGTTCCCATGGTCCGAATTTCCCGGCGCCCTTCGCCCCACGAAGCCGGATGGAACGTCCTATTATTCCGATGAAGTGTGGTCCAAGCTGCGGCTTAGCAGCAAGAATCATGCGGACATCCCGATTCGTGTTGGCGATCGGATCCTGCATGTGTTGGCGTCACACCCGACGCCACCGGTGTTTGATGGGCCCGAGGATCGCAACGGCGCCCGCAATCATGACGAGATTGATTTTTGGAACCATTATCTCGATGGCGATGAACGCTTGGTCGACGATCGGGGTCAAGCCGGTGGCTTGCCCGACGGCGAATTCTTTGTCGTCGCGGGCGACTTGAACAGCGACCCGGAGCGTGGGGATTCGCGGCCGGCGGCAATTCGTCGTCTGCTGGCCCACAGGCGAACGATGAACATGGCACCGACCCATCAGGATGCGGCAAAAAAATCCATCAACACGACCGCGCCGTTTGGCAAAACGGGCATGCGAGTGGATTATGTGATTCCCGACAGTCGTTTCGTCGCCGATCAAAGCGGTGTGTATTGGCCGCTGCGAGACCAAGCGGGATATGAGTGGAGCCGCGCGACGGATCATCGTTTGGTTTGGGTGGACCTCGCTTTTCCGAAATCGCCGTGACCCAATCGGCTTCGGATGACCGCGTTCGCGTCGGGCTGATGATCAGTTCGATGCGGGGCGGCGGCAGCGAACAACAAACGCTGCTGTTGCTACGACATTTGGACCGCCATCGCTTCGAGCCTTTTTTGTGCCTGACTCAGGCCGTGGGTCACCTGCTGCCCTTGGTCCCCGAAGATGTGCCCATCACCACGATGACGTGCGACAAGCCGGGCGTGTACTTTCCGGGACGACAGCTTCGTGCACAGGTGCGCGCCGTTCGTGATTGGGCCCAGCGCCAGAATCTTGACGTCATCTACGATCGCACCTTCGGGATGACGATGATTGCATCGGCGGCCGTCGACGCTTTGGGCACACCGCGGGTGTCGACGATTGTCAGCCCGCCGGACCGGGCGGTGCCCAGTTTGGAAAGGCGCTTTCAAAAATTAAAGATACGCCGGTTGTCGGCCGCCTATCGAAGAAGTCATACGCGTTTGGCGGTCAGTCGCTTGGCGGCCAAGTCGGCGATCGAGTTTTATGAACTGCCGGAATCCGCCGTGCACGTGATTCCCAATCCCGTCGATGTCGCGAACATCAAACGGCAAGCTGAAACGGGTCGCTCGGTGCATTTGCCGGCGTTTAATGATCCCGCGGGATTGCATTTGGTTTGCTTGGGGCGGATGAGCGAGGAGAAAGGGCAGGCCGATTTATTGGAAGCGATGCGTTTGTCACAAATCCGCGACGACCACGGCGATGCGAGCAAGCCGGCGCTATTGCTGACCCTGGTGGGTGATGGGCCCGATCGCGCGATGTTGGAAAGCCTGGTCACACAGTTGCCTCATCCGGATCGTGTTCGTTTTGCGGGCCATTTTGCCAACCCCTATGGCGTGCTCGCGGCGGCCGACGGTTTGGTGCTGCCTTCGCATTTTGAAGGCATGCCCAATGTCGTTCTCGAAGCGATGGCGTTGTCGGTACCCGTGTTGGCCAGTCGCTGCGGCGGCACGCTGGAATTGGAATTGAGCGATCCGACGATCCGCTGGTTTACCGCGGGCGATCCGGCGTCGCTGGCCGATGCGCTTGAAAATTTCCGCGATGACCCGGCCGGCAATTCAACGCGGGTGCGGGCGGCGACGCGACACATCAAACGCTTCCACGAAGTTTCCACGGTGGTGGGTCAGATTGAAGCAAAATTGATGTCTGCGGCGGCGGGCGACCGTTCCCGCAAAAAATAAAACAGCGATACTGCGTAAAAAACGGTGCTGCCATTAAAAGACAGTGCTACCAAAAAAAGACAGTGCAGCCAAAAAAAAACGGTGCCGCCCAAGCGATGGGAAGCACCGTTCGAAATTCAATTGCCGCGATCGTCACGGACGATGATTAGCGTCGGTAGCCGCCGCCTCCACCGCCACCGCCGTAACCACCGCGTTCGCCACCACCGTAGCCGCCGCCACCGCCTCCGTAGCCGCCACCGCCTCCGCCGCCACCGCGACGAGGACGTTCTTCACGAGGCCGGGCCTCGTTGACCGTTACCGAACGACCGGCAATGTCAGTGCCGTTGAGTCCCTCGATGGCCTCGCCAGCGGCCGCTCGATCGGACATTTCCACGAACGCAAAGCCGCGTGAGCGACCCGTTTCGCGATCCGTGATGACGTGAACCGCCGCCACATCTCCGTACTGCTCGAAAGCTCCTCGCAAATCGGACTCAGTTGCGGACCAAGCCAAATTGCCAACGTAAATATTAACCACAAAACCAACCTTCAATCGCATCGCCGCCGGCCCATACCGAGGCCAGCTCGCCCCACCAAGTGCCCACAGCCGAAAACGGTTCAGCCACACGTCAAAAAATGATGGGAGGATGCACTCAAAACGATCCAAGTGGACCCAGCACGCGAAAGTCCGTCAATGCGGAAAACATGAATTCTGAATGAATTCACGCGACGCTAAAAATGCTATCAAAGACCAATCAGCTCCATTAATTTGAGCGCATTGGTCGTCGGGCACACGCCCTGTCGCATCCGATAATCGAACTGCATCGTTTCTTCACCCCGGGAATCCGTGGTAATTGTCTCGCGAAAATGCACCGTCACGGCGGTTTCGGACACGGATTCGTCGTCGGCCAATTCCAAATCGTGGGTCGTGATCGCGCCGATCGATCCGTGACCCATCAGCCGCTGGAGCACCTGGGCGACCGCAATTTGCCGCTCTCGGCTGTTGGTGCCCTGCAGGATTTCGTCCAGCAGATACAGGCAAACCCGCTGCGGATGCTCCGATAAACGCTGCGATAAACGCTGCGATTGATCGACGACCTCGCGAAGTCGCTTCAGTTCGGCCATGTAAAACGACACGCCATCGGCCAAATCGTCACGGACTCGAATGCTGGTGGCCATTTCCAGCGGCGGCAGCCGAAATTGCCGCGCGCACACCGGCCCCCCGGCCGCCGCGAGGGCGACGTTCAGGCCGACGCTGCGCAGCATCGTGCTCTTGCCCGACATGTTGCTGCCGGTCACCAGCAGAAAATGCTGTGGCGGCCCGATCGTGACGTCATTGGTCACCCGCACACCATCGGGCAGCAGCGGGTGGCCGAGCGATTTCGATTCCAGCACCGCCGGGCGGTCATCCAGGTCCACCCACTGGGGTTCGGTCCAACTTGGGTTTTCATCACGGAAGGCCGCCACCGAAGCCGCCGCCTCGGTCTGGCCCAGCGCTTCGAACCAAGCCGCGACGTGACCGCCATACTCCCGCTGCCAAACTTCCAAGCGCCGCAGCACCCACAGATCGTACAGACCCAGCAATTGCAACGGAATATAAATGGGAAACAGCGCCGCCGATTGCCGCGGCGCGCCAAAGCGGCTGACCTTGGCCAAGTCGGCAATACCAACGGCGGCCGATTGAGGCCCCTCGTGCAAAATTTGCGCAACCTGGGCCAGCGATGGATCGAATTGGCAAAGCTTGGCATCCGGCGCGAAGGATTTCGCCAGCGCGAAGAGCTCCTGGTATTCATGCAGCGTTTGACGATGACCGATCGCCACGGCAAAGGCTTCATGCATGCGGCCCAGTCCGAACATCGAAATCAACAGGTTGACGCCGGCAAGACCCAGCAGCCCGATCGCCCCGATCGACAATGGATCGGACCACGCAAATCCGGCGGCTTCTTCGCCGGCGGATTCCGGACTGATGCTTGCACCCGAGACCGCGCCGGCGGCCACCAGCAAGATAAAGATCACGGCCAAAACGATCGACACCACCGACCACTTCAAAAACCATCCACCGCGGGTTTCCAGCCAACGATCCGAGGCGGCCCAGCGGGCCAACTTGTCGGGCGAGCTTTCGCCATCCTGCGATACCCGCGCCGCTTCGTAAAACAGGATCCGTTCGTTGCGTCGCGACACCAAGCTTTGCGACCATTTCGCGCGAGCCGTCGCGACCTGCCGATCGGCCGGGCCGGTGATCCAATGGGCCAGCGCCGACAAACCCTGGGCGGTGCCCGCAACGCTGACCAAACGCAGCAACGACGTTTTGCCCAGCAGATCCAAATCGCCCGCCACCGACACGGTCTCCGGTGCAAGAGATTGCCACGGATCACCGACGTCGCCGATTTTCTCCAGGCCGTCCCAGTCGCGGCGGACGCGGCGGAGCAAGCGCTGCAGGACTTCGCGGCGAAGGCGGTCGCCGGCCAAACGAATTTTGGTCGGCTCGTTGGCCACGACCAGAGCCAAAAAAGCGATCACAAACAGCCATCCGCAATGCCCCGCCAGGGCCAGACCTTCGGTGCCGTAGCCCACCAGCAACAACCCGGCCGCCGCGAAAAAGGCCAGCAATCGGGCCATTCCAAAGCGACGATCGGTTTGCCGGTCGCGGGCGGTCGCGGCATTCAAATCACGCAGCGCCAATTCATAGTCGGCTCCCACGGCGGCATCGCCGGCCGGTGATTCGGAAACGGAATCAGTCACAAACGTATCCTTCAAATTCCAACGCTAGCGGGTGCCGGATTCTTTTCGCCCAAGCGAACCACCTTGGTCGCAACGCGGTCTTGCAGGTTCGGCCGAAAGATCGCCAACAACAACAGTGGCAAAAACCAAGCGATGTACAGACCGCCGCCGTAACCATGCCAAAACTGAGCCGCCGCCATGATCGCGGCGCTGCCCGACAGCAGGGTGCCAAGGTTCTTCTGACTCGGCCAAACCGAAAACAAAAAACTAAGAATCACAAACGCCACGATGACGGGAAGTCGCCAAATCGGGTTCCAACCAATGGCCCAAAACCCGCCCAATTGGGAAGCGTCCTTGTTGGGATCCAAAATGCCAAACATTTGTTGCAGATGCCCGGTCAACGTGTTGCTGGAATCCGTCGCGACAAGCAACATCAAAACCACCAACATCGCGGCCACGCCGGTGACAAATTGACGAACACCCCGCCGCCAATAAAAGCTCATCCACAACGGCAACAGGAACAGCGGGTAATAGACCAAACCGCCCGCCAAGCCCAAAAAGGTGCCGGCAAGCAACGGCCGACGGTAAAACAAAACCGCCCACAACAACAAGGCTGCCGGCAACGCGTGATCGACGCGGCCGGTCATTTGGGCGGTGTAGGGCATCATCAAATACAGCGTCGCCAAACCCATCCCGACGCGAAAATTGCCAAAGTGACGATTGGAAACCAATACCAAACCCGAAACGATCGCCAGGTGTGCGGCGATCGCCAAGCTTTTGGCCAACGCCGCCAACGGGCTCGTTGCACCGGAGCGGTCGGTGCGTTCACGCAAACCCGCATCGTCTGCAGACAACCCATTGATGTTCTCGCCGGTGGCCTCCCGCATCGCCGTGATGGGCAATTCGACGGTCGGACCTTCGCCGGCGGCGTCGCGGATGGGGCGAGTCGGAATCGCGGGCAACATGTTCATCAACGGGTAGCCCGGACCCGGCGATGGGCCCTGGACCGCGCGAACGCTGGCGTCGCTGTTGACCACATTGGCCATCATAAAAATGAACAACGAAATGCCGATGAACGTGAAACCCCCGGTCGTCAAATTGGGATCCAAACGGGGCCGCCGCACCATCAACGGATCGACCATCATGCGGATCACCAACAGCAATTCGATCAAAAACAAAAACAGAAAGCCCTCGAATTGCACGGCCGCGTTGGCCCGTCCACTGCGGACGCGATCCAAACGATCGGCACCCGGTTCCTGCCGGTCAGCATCAGATTCCAGCGGGTCGGGCGGCAGCTCCACCTGCACCTCAAGCTGAGTCAATTGGCGTTGGTAACCCTCGGTCACCATTCGCAATCCCGGGGCCAGCAGGATCAACAGAATCAAATCCAGATTCCGAACGCTCCACACACGATGGAAAACGAAGAACAAGCCGATCGTCAGGAAGGAACTGAGATAGACCCAGGTCGTGGGATCGGGTCGCTCATAATAAAGTAGGATTTCGCCCATGGTCGTCAGGATAACCGACCTTCACCGTTGTCACACCGACGGAGAAAAATCGTTCGCCGAGGATCTCATGGCCACCTTGCCAACCGCCAACATCAACGCAGCCCCCACACACGCCATGCACCTGGGCGACCACATCCGTCAGGACCCGCGAATCGCTCAAGCCAAGGCGTTGATCGCCGCCGCCGTGGCCGATCACACGTCGAAGATGAATCGGCCCACGCCGCCCATCGAAGCCTTGCTGCCGTCGCAAACGACGATGCTGGATCGCTTGGCAAAAACCCGCGGGGCACCGACCTTGTGGCCGTATCTAAGTTCGGGTGCCGGCAACGGACCGTTCGTCGAATTGATCGATGGCAGCGTCAAGTTGGACTTCATCGGCGGTATCGGCGTTCACGGTGGCGGCCACGCTTGGCCCGCCCAAATCGACGCGGCGGTGGACGCGGCGATCGAGGACACCGTCATGCAGGGCAATCTGCAACAGCACCCGCCATCGGTCAAAATGGCCGAGCACTTGATTGCCTTGGCCACCGCCGGTGGTGCCGCAGTGGATCGCTGCTTGATCAGCACCAGCGGGGCGATGGCCAATGAGAATGCTTTGAAAATTGCGTTGCACGCAAAGACACCCGCCAACCGAATCCTGGCCTTTGACCAAGCCTTTGCCGGCCGCACGCTCGCCCTGGCGTCATTGACCGATCGCGCGAAGTACCGCCAGGGTCTGCCGTTGACGCTGGACGTCGACTATCTGCCGTTTCGCGATCCGCATCACCCCCAGCGAAGCCAGCGCTGGGCGGTCGACGAACTGCGACGTCTGCTCGATCGCCACGGCGACCGCTACGCGGCGTTTTGGGCCGAACCAATCGCCGGCGAAGGCGGCTACTACGCCGGCTCGCACGAATTCTTCCGAGCGCTTTGCGAGCCGCTGCGTCAGGCAAACATTCCGATTATTTTTGATGAAGTCCAGGCTTTCGGCCGAACCAGCCGCCCGTTTGCGTTTTCGCATTATCGGTTGGATGAATTTGCCGACATCGTCACCGTGGGCAAAATCACCCAGGCCTGTGCAACGCTTTGGCGAGAATCGTTGCACCCGACCGCGCCGATTTTGTCACAAACGTTTACCGGGTCGTCGGCCTCGATCGCTTGCGGTCTGGCCATATTGAAAGGCATGGAAGCGAGCGGCTGTTTCGGTGACGACGGCGAAAACATGAAACGCCATGCGTATTTTGCGGACAAACTTTCATCATTGGCCCAGCGATTTCCCGGCCAGGTGAAGGGGCCCTGGGGCGAGGGCATGATGATTGCCTTCACACCCGGCGACGGCAGTTTCGAAACGGCGAAAAAGCTGGTCGATGATTTATACGCCGCCGGACTGCTGGCGTTTCTGTGCGGTGGGAATCCCACGCGAGTGCGTTTCTTGCCGCCGCCGATTGTGACCACGACCGCCCACATCGATATGGCGATCGACATTTTGGCCGACGTGCTGAGCCACACAAACAATAAGTAGATCGCCTC
>JBCCRW010000003.1:0-44681 GCA_039201055.1 Planctomycetota bacterium
ATACATGAATGCACACGGACCGGCATCTGGAAACACATCCTCGCGTGGCGGGCAACCGCCGCCGGTGACGGTTGCCATCGAAGCCCCGCCATTGGCGTCACCGGGTGTCGAATCGCTTGACGATGATTCGATGTGGCCCCTGGATCTGGGTGTCGCCGCGTTGGTCGGCGTCACGCTGTACCTGGTCACAACGCGTTTGGATTTTGACGACCCGATTTGGTGGCGAAATGCCTGGACCTACATCATCGCGGCACCGCTGCTGGGCTTGATCAGTTGCTTTTTGTCGCGTTTGATCGCCAGCCGCGTCGTGCGGCGATCGGTGCAATTCGGTTTGATCGGCAGCCTGTTTTTGCATTTGTGCCTGGCGGTGCTGGCGATCCACTACGTGGTCTTTATTCCGTACACGGCCAAAGCGATGACGGGTGTGAAGCCCGAACGATCGCCGATTCGCAAAACGGTTCCCGAATATTTGTTCAAAAGTCGCGAGCGGACACGGACCGCTGCCGATTGGACGCGGCCCACCGAAGTCGACACCAGCAGCACCATCAAGCCTATAGAACCACGGAAGTTGCCGCCGGTGCAAACATCACGGGAACGTCTCGAGTTGCCAACAAAACAACGTCCGACGGAAAGCCAGGTCGTTCATTTAAAGCGTCAAAAATTGGAGTCGGCGGCGAAACCCCAACCCTCGGATTCTCCATCGAAGCGGGCACGGGGCGTGAAATCGCCGCGGCCGCAGCTTTCCAATCAGTCCGTCGAAGTCCCAAAGCTGGCTCGTGCACCGGAGAACGCGGTGGACCAAGCCATGGCCGCGCGGATGGAGCCAGCCCGACGATCCTCCAAGAGCCGCAGCCGGGTGAACATCGAATCCCGCTTGCCACCCCGCACGCAGCCGCCAGCGCCCATGGTCGCGATCGCCCGCCGCGAGATTGCCGATTTACCGACGCCCGGATCGTCCAACCGGACCCGACCGCGACGGCGCTCGCAGGCGAATATGACCCGCACAGCGATCGCGGGTTCGGTTCCCGATGTGGCATCCGTGCCCATCGCGAGGGAAAGCCCGACGGCGACGCGTGCGCTTGATGCGATGGCACCGCCGACGCCGATGCGGCGACAACGCAGCGGCCGAAATCGATCCAGTTTCCGACAACAGGCCATCGGTGCCGGGTCGCAAATTGCCGAAACCGATTCGCTGGAACCCACCGCTCCGGTGGAATCACTTGCCGCGGGAATGCCGGATCTGGTCGCACCGGCCCAGGGCGGTCGGGGTGGCGGGTCCCCGCGTCGCAACCGCAGACCACAAACCGGAATCGCACTGGGCGACGAAGCTGTGGAGGTGCCGGAGATCGCCTATCAGGCCGGGCAGGGGACCGATCAAGGAGATATAACCGGTGATTCGTTCGGGCCGCTGATGGCACAGTCACGGCGTGGATCGGCGCCGGCATCCAGTGATCAACTGCAATCGCTGTCCGATCTTTCCGCCGCCGACCTGGATTTGTTGTTGGACCCCGGACCGGTGGGTTTTGCCGATGCGGCCGTTTCCATCGCGGGCGTGGTGCCGGACGAACAGGCGCCCACCGAAGTCGCGTCGTTGGACTTGTCGATGAAGCGAAGACGGCGCGCGACCTTGGGCGGCCCGGTGCTGCCCGCCGGCGCGACCGTCGCGGCGGTTGAATCGTTCTCGCGGCGAGTTGCCCGCACCGCCGGTGGCGCGGCGCCCGCGCCCGCCGGCGCCATCGGGCCCGATACCGAAGAAGCGATTGAATTGGGGCTGGCGTATTTGGCGTCGACGCAAAATCGCGATGGCAGTTGGTCACTGCAAAGCGACGAAGCCCCCCGGGTGCTGCGAAGTGACACCGCCGCGACCGGGTTGGCGTTGCTGGCCTTCCAAGGCGCCGGATACACGCATCGCCAGCATCAATATGCCGACACCGTCGCGCGGGGCGTGGAATGGATGATGGAAAACCAGCGTTCCAATGGCAGTTTGTATCGCCCCGAGGATCCGCGCAGCGACGGTAGCGTGGAATTTTATTCGCACGGCATCGCGGCCCTGGCGATGAGCGAAGCGTACGGTATGACCCAGGATGAACGCATCAAAGCGTCCGCCCAGGCGGCGCTGGATTTCATCGTCCGAACGCAACACAAGAAGCTGGGCGGCTGGCGGTACACGCCTCAGGTCAGCAGCGACACCAGCGTCACCGGATGGATGATGATGGCGCTGAAAAGCGGTGACCTGTCGGGTTTGGACGTGCCCCAACAAACCTATGACGGCATCGAGCGGTGGTTGAACTTGGCACAGCTAAGCGAGGACCAGGCCGATCGGTATCGGTACAACCCATTCGCCCCCGACACCGACACGCAGCGACACGGAAAGTGGCCCACACCAACGATCACCGCCGTGGGCGTGTTGATGCGCATGTACGGCGGTTGGCGTCGTGACAATCCCGACATGCGTTCGGCGGCCGATTACTTGCTGAACTATCGCCCCACGATGGGCACCACCGCGTCGCCACAACGCGATGCGTATTACTGGTATTACGCGACGCAGGTGATGTTCCACATGGGCGGCGAGACCTGGGAAAAATGGAACCGCTCGCTGAATCCCATCCTGCTGGAAAGCCAAGTCAAAGACGGCCCGTATGCGGGCAGTTGGGATCCGATGCAACCGGTGCCCGATCGTTGGGCTCGCCACGCCGGCCGCGTTTATGTCACGACCATGAATCTATTGAACTTGGAAGTGTATTACCGGCACCTACCGATTTACGAGGAATACTCGCTGCCGGAGGAGTAGACACCGCTTAACGACCCACGATCTATTTCTGTCGTAGTGGACGACGCGAGGAGTCCCCGCTCGAGGGACTCGTCACCTCGTCCACTACCGATCCCGACACCTATCGATCGCGCGTAACCTACTTGCGATCCAGTTGGCTTTCAGGACGCTGCATCGCGGATTCGTGGTGTTCGCGGAGCTTGGCAAAATGCTGCACCAGGTCCGACCGCTTTGCGGCGATGTCGTTGCGTTCGCGCAGGTCGATCGACAGATCAAAGATTAGCGGAGGGTCATGTGGGGTCGCCGTTCCCGATCCCCGAACGTAGCTGTCCTGCGTGATCAGATGCGCCTTATGGTCGCCGGATCGGACTGCCATCAGGCGGGTGTCACGATAATAAAACATCTCCTTCCGAGCCGAAGGTTGATCGCCTTTGAGCCAATCGCTCAGGTCGTAGCCATCCAGCTTGGTTTCGGGAGGCGTGGCCCCCGCCATGGCCGCGAAGGTGGGCAGTAGATCCAATGTCGACGAAAGCCCCGAGTCGATCCGGCCGGGCTGGATGGTACCGGGCATCCAAAAAATTCCCGGCACACGCATCCCGCCTTCAAATGTCGTGCCTTTGCCATTGCGAAGCGGCCCCGATGATCCGCCGTGAGATTCGAACACCAACCAGGGTCCGTTGTCGCTCGTGAACACGACAAGCGTGTTTTCGGCCAGCCCTTCGTCGTGAAGCGTCTGCAGGATGCGGCCGACGCCATGATCGATCTCCTCGATCACGTCGCCGTAAATTCCCGCGGCCGAGCGGCCCACAAAATCATCACTGCGAAACAGCGGAACGTGTGGAAGCGAATGGGCGAGATACAAAAAGAATCGATCGTCTTTCATGCGGACAATTTCATCGATCGCCCGCTGCGTATAACGCTTCGTCAAAGTCGTTTGCACGGTGGGCCGTTCGACTTCGCGACAACCCTTGGCGGTGCTGCCCTCCAGCAGCGGGACGTTGTATTCGGTGTACCTCGGGTCCATCATCCCTTTGCGGCCCTTGCGATTGGGATCATCAGTGGGCACGCGGTCCATATCGTTGCTGTAGGGAATTCCAAAGTAGCGATCAAAGCCATGTTCGGTCGGCAGGTACTCGGCGCGATGTCCCAGATGCCACTTCCCCACCATCGAAGTCTGATAGCCGGTCGAACGCAGCATTTCCGCAATCGTGGTTTCCGAGGCGGGAAGTCCGCCGACGGAATTCGGAAATAGCACCCGGCGTTTACCGCACATGCCCGTTCGAATCGGGTAACGCCCGGTCATCAGTGCCGCGCGACTGGGCGTGCAGACACTGGCGGCGACATAAAACTGCGTCGCCCGCATCCCCTGGCCGGCCATTTGATCCAGGTTCGGCGTTTGGATGGTCGGGTGGCCGTAGCAGGACAGATCGCCGTAGCCGAGGTCATCACAAAAGATGACCACAAAGTTGGGGCCTTGAACTTCGCTGTCGGTTGCATCGGCGCTGGGAGTGTCAGCCGCTTGGGTATGTGCGGTCACGCCCACACATGAAAACAGCAACAAAAGAAACGTCGTCATTGCCAAGCGGGGATCACATGGGCTGCGGTGGAATCGGTTCATGGTGTGCGCCGTTTACAAAAGTTCAAAATAGGTTCGTTGGCGAAATTTCCAATTCGCAAGTGTGGCAGACTGAAATCTTCACAGCATCCGAGACCGCTTGGGATGCATAAGTTCCATCGGGCGACAATTGTAAATGCTCGACCGTCTTGGCATCGGGATCAACGATGATGTAGGTGCCGACTCGCTGCTGTGCATACAGATCGCGTTTGTACGTGAGGTCGTTTTGCCGCGTCGACGGCGAGAGAATCTCGGCGACCAATGCCGGTGCTCGCTCCAAGTGCCGATCGGGAATCGCGCCGCAAACGACGATCAAGTCGGGTCGAACGATGGTATCCGCGCGAACGATCCAATCGAGCTCAAGGACAACGTTGCCACCACACGCCGGCGATTCCATTTGTTGCCGAAGCGTTACAAAAAGATTGCCGAGCACGCGTTGGTGTTTCCCAAATGGACTAGGACTCATCGCAATCGCGGCGCCATCCCACAACTCCCAGTCGCCTTTCCAATGGCGGTAGTCATCGATGGTGTAATGCGGTGCGAATTTTTTAGCGGCGGACATGGTTTTCATTTCGCAAACGCCAAACGTGCGTCCGGTCGATACGCAGTGGAAAGAAATCGGTACGATACCGAACCTGGAATGATGCTGGAGGCGAATTCACGCCTGGCACCAGCATAACCGACGCGCTTTGGATTCATTCGCCTCTTGCTGATTGCCATGCCTGACGAGTTTCTTCCCCTGGATCCGCCACGTGGCGAGGCCGCCACGGCGGCACTGCGGGCGGCACTGGACCAATTTACCTTCGCCCGGCATTACACCCGCACGCTGCTGGACGCGACGCCAATGGATTTGTGGTTTCAAATCCCCGCCGGTTTCCCCGCCAACGTGGCTTGGCAAGTCGGCCACATGACTGTCGCCAGTTATGGATTGTTGTTGTTTCGAATTCGCGGGCGACAACCCGAGGACCTGGAATTGATCCCGGGGAAATTTCGCAAGGCCTATGGCAAGGGCAGCCACGCGGCCGAGGATCCGTCGGGACAACCGGATCCCGCCACTCTGCTGGAAAAACTCGAACGCGTTTGGGAAATCGCGCGTCGGGAATTGCCCGCGTTGTCAGCCGATATATTGGCCGAGCCCATCGATCCGCCGTTTGCCGCCTATGCGACGAAGCTGGGCGGAATTTTGTTTTGCCCGCTGCACGAACACACGCACGCGGGCCAGATCGGAATGTTGCGTCGTGGCTTGGGTTTGGATCCGGTGCGATGAATGCAAAATCTGCAACCGAAGCAAAGAACGCGGCAAGCAAGACGCCTGCGGTGGCGCACGAATCGATCTATGACCATCCCAAGTATTACGACCTGGTCTTTGGTGCCGATTGCGCGGCCGAGCGGGAGTTTATCTTGCAAGCGACCGAGCGTTATTGTCGGACGGCTCGCGTTCGTCGCGGTCAGCCACCGCGGTTCTTCGAACCCGCTTGCGGTACGGGACGATTGTTGGACTCGCTTTCGCGGGCCGGCCACGATGTCGCGGGGTTGGATCTGAATGCTCGCGCGGTTGAATTTTGCAACGCACGTTTCAAGCGTCGCGGGTTGGACGAACCGGCGTTTGTTGCCGACATGTCAAAGTTTGAAATTTCACGTCGCTTTGATGTGGGTTTCAACACGATCAACAGTTTCCGTCACCTTTCCAGCGAAAAGGCCGCGCGGGAACACCTGCGCTGCATGGGTCAATCGACCACCAAGGGCGGCATTTATTTGTTGGGCATCCACTTGACCCCCACGGAAGTTCGGCCCAGCGAGACCGAATCGTGGTCGGCGCGGCGCGGCCACCTATCGATCAACACGCACATGTGGTTTGTGCACCGGGACACTCGCAAGCGGGTCGAGCGCTTTGGAATCTATTTCGATATTCACAAACCCAGCGGAACGACTCGAATTGTCGATGAATTGGTTTTGCGAAGTTACACGCCGGCTCAAATGAATCGCTTGATTGCTTCGAGCGAGATGTGGGAAACGGTCGAGACCTTTGATTTCGGCTATGACATTGACGAGGCTATTGAAGTGGACGGTTCCGTGGAGGACGTCGTTTACGTTTTGAGGCGTCGCTAGGTCGCCCAAGTGTCCAACATGGACGATGCCGCTCGTCAAGATTTTTTTGGGCGAAATTTTGGAAAAGTTTTGGCGTGGATGCTGGTTCGATTCCGGCCCCGCGAGCACCGATTCGGACCGGCGGCGATCCGGCCAAATTCGGATACTCCGTCCCATTGGCCGAAGGCCGGGCCCGTGCGACGGCGACGCCCCGGCGATGGGCTAGCTGATGCGGCGGCGGGCTAGCTGATGCGGCGGCGGCCGCCGACGGCCAGCAGCATCGAACCCAACAGGGCCACGCCGCCGACGCCCGCGGCGGTCAGTCCGGACCGAGCCCAAGCGTCGCGGCGATCGGCAATCAGTTGGTACTTGTAGGGCATTCCGATCTCCATTCCGTACTGCTGCATGTCTTCGTATTGATCCAGCAAAACAGACGATTCGACTTCGAAGTAATCATTTTGGATCGATTCGATGTGCGATTCCGTGGTCGCCGGAACCTCGATGGTAGCCCAGCGAATCCCGCAAAAACCGGCGGCAATCAGGCAGCCGACGGCAACCAATGCCAACGTCAGGAAGGGCAGGGGGCTGCCCGCGTTTTCGCCCGAACGCGTTATTTTGCGTGACGATCCGGCGACATCCTCCTCGATTCGGGGCAGCTGCCGCAGTTCACCGAGCTTGGGAATTGGGACAACCGCCTGGCAGGTCGGACAGGAAATTTCACCGCCGGCTTTGGCCGGGGAAACCGGAAGCGCGGCTTGGCATTGTGGGCAGTCGAGTCGAAACATAGGGGCAAGTGGGGGGGCGACGGAAAAGTCGCGGGCTGTGGAGATGTGCGGCGTGCTGGATCGCGAATGGGGTTCAGGCTTTACAAAGCAAATCGGATCGCGTGGTCGAACCGGACTCCTGCGCCGGGATGGGTTGTGATTTGGCTCTCGGCGGTTTTGCAAGCATTTGCCGTCTCGTTTGTCCGAATGGAAATCGTGAGGGTGACCCTGGACCGCGTAACCGGTGGAACTAGAATCGAGTTGTCAGCAAGCGGCATCCCATAAAGCCGCTCGGGCGGTTCGGTCAATGCGTCCAAATCACTCGGGCAACCCAATCACGAACTGAATCGTTCGAGCACGGGCCGTTTCTACGTTGCTTTCACCACGGGGGTTCGTGGGATCGCGGGCCTATCTCGCGTGCCGCCCACCGTCGCTGGCGAAAGGCTCCACGGGCGTTTTTCGGGGACGCCAGACGCCTGTGGTGGGCACAGCAACGCGGCCACACAGATCAACATCGTCACGACCAACCGGCGTGGGCCCTCGGCCCAAGTCGTCAAGGTTTTTGCGGCGGTTTGAACCGGTGCATGACGCCTTGGCTCCCCAATCGGAACCTTTTACCAATTGCCTCACCGGCGGCGTCTCGGCCAGCTGGTGGTGGTAGAGTTTTAACCCTGACAAGACACGACTTTTCGGCTCCTGTAAAGAGGGGCGACACCGAGCACTGCCTGCGACCGGCGCGACGCAAATCGATCTCGCCTTGGGCATCCCATCTCGGCCCCCCGACCGCAAACCTCCGCAATCCCATTCGCCGGGAGTCGTCATTCGCCGATCCGCGGATCGATCCCCTTTGACCGACGATTTTTGTCAGCCCCAATCCACCAAAACAAAACAGATCGAAAAGGAGTGAATGCTTTGTTCGACACCGTGATGGACGATTTCGACACCGTAGAAGCCCAAAGCGCCGATGCGATCGGTGGCGGCTTTCGCAAGTTGCCCGTTGATGACAACGAGGACAACGAGATTGCGGTCCAAATCGCGCAGCGGGCCGAGGGCGAAGTCCAACTGGAAAGCCCCGACGAACTTCTCAGCGCCGACGATACCGAATCGTGGTCCGACGACCCGGTCCGCATGTACCTGACGCAGATGGGCGAGATCCCACTGCTGACCCGTCGCGAAGAAATCGAATTGGCCAAGCGGATCGAAGAAACTCGCCGCCGCTTCCGAACCAAGTTGCTTGAAAACCACTACGTCTTGATGGAGGCCTACAAGACGCTGAAGAAGGTCTATCGCGGGCAGTTGCCTTTCGACCGGACAGTGCAAGTTTCCGTGACCGACCGGCTGGAAAAGGAACAGATTTTGGGCCGCCTGCCGCACAATTTGCGGACCCTGCAAACGCTGCTCAAACGCAACCGACATGACTGGAAGGTCGCGATGTCCCGCAGCGCTTCGGCTCGCCGCCGCGCCGAAGCATGGCGTGCCCTGGCCCGCCGCCGACGTCGCGCCGTGCGGCTGATCGAAGAACTCGGTTTGCGAACCCAGCGCATCGAAAACCGCATCCAATTGCTCGAGCGTTTCTGTACCCGATTGGACGAGATCAGCCGCGAAATTAGCGCCCAACGACGCACCAAGCACGGCCGCGAAGTCAAAGAACAGTTGTTGCACGAACGACGTCAAATCCTGACCGCGTGCCAGGAAACGCCGACTTCGCTGAACAACCGCGTCAAGATCTTGAAAAGGGTTTACAGCGAATACCAACAAGCCAAGCGTGAACTTTCCGAAGGCAACCTGCGTTTGGTCGTGTCGATCGCCAAGAAGTACCGCAACCGCGGTTTGTCGTTCTTGGATTTGATTCAAGAAGGCAACGCGGGCCTGATGCGAGCGGTCGACAAATTCGAATATCGCCGCGGCTTCAAATTTTGCACCTACGCGACGTGGTGGATTCGCCAAGCGATCACCCGCGCCGTTGCCGACCAAAGCCGCACGATTCGAATTCCCGTTCACATGGTCGAAACCATGTCACGGGTGCGAAACGTCGCACGACAACTGCTGCAAGAACTCGGTCGCGAACCGACCATTGAGGAAACCGCTCGCCGAGCCGACGTCACCGTCGAAGAGGCGAGACGGGTGCTAACGATGAGCCGGTTCCCGATTTCACTCGATCGCCCCGTCGGCAACAGCGAGGACAGCCAGTTTGGCGACTTGCTTCCCGACGGAACAGCCGAGAGTCCACAGATCGGCGCCGCACAAGAAATGCTGCGGGACCGCATCGCCGGAGTGCTCAAATCGCTGTCCTACCGTGAACGCGAAATCATCAAGCTGCGTTACGGTTTGGGCGACGGATACAGCTACACGCTGGAAGAAGTCGGTCACATCTTCAAGGTCACCCGCGAGCGGATTCGGCAAATTGAAGCCAAGGCCGTTCGCAAGCTGCAACAACCCAGCCGCAGCCAGGATTTGGTCGGCTTCTTGGACTGATCCGAGGTGAGGCCACCTGCGCATCGATGGGACGTTTCCCATCGATGCTGCACCGGCTACCCGCAAGATTGGATTCTCCCGCCTCCCAGACCCGGCCAAAAATGTCCCATCCCGACGACGGCTCGTGGACATTCTTGGCGACGTGCGCGTTTGGTCTCGAAGCCATCGTCCGCCGCGAATTGCGGGATCTGGGCATCGAATCGACCGTCGAATCGTCCGGCCGAGTGCGGTTTGCCGGCACGCGGGAAACGATGTATCGGGCCAATCTCTGGCTTCGCACCGCCGATCGTGTCTTGCTGGAATTGGCTCATTTTCCAGCCCAAGATTTCGACCAGCTGTTCGATACCGTCCGCGTGATCGATTGGAACGCCTGGATCGGCGGCGATGCGGCCTTTCCGGTAACCGGTCGCAGTGTCCGATCAACGCTGACCAGTGTTCCGGCGGTCCAACGTACCGTCAAAAAAGCGATCGTCCATTCGCTGCAAGATGCCGGCCATGTTTCCCTGCCCGAAACCGGGTGCGAATACAAAGTCGACGTTGCGATCCTGAATGATCGCGCCACGATCACATTGGACACCAGCGGCCGCGGCCTGCACGCGCGAGGGTACCGCACCGACATCTCCTGCGCGCCGCTCAAAGAAACGCTCGCCGCGGCCTTGGTGCTGCTGAGCTACTGGCGAAACGGTCGTCCGCTCGCGGACCCCTTCTGCGGCAGCGGCACGATTGTGATCGAGGCCGCAATGCTGGGCCGAAACATGCCGCCCGGACGAAATCGCGGCTTCGCCTTTGAAGCCTGGCGACACCACGACGATCAAGCTTGGAACAACATCCGCGATGACGCCGTCGACAAACAGGCCGATGCACTGGAGCAGCGGATTGGTGGCAGCGATATCGATCGCAATGCGTTACGAGCGGCGCGAGACAACGCCGCCAGGGCCGGAGTCGAACGGGATGTGTTTTTTGAAAACCGCGATTTCAGGGAATTGACCAGCAAGCATCGTTTCGGTTGTGTGGTCACCAACCCGCCCTATGGAATTCGTGTGGGTGGCGATGGTGACGCGCTGAGACGACCGGGCCCAGCCGAAAAAACGGGTCAGGCCACGAGATCAGGTAAGACCACGAGATCAGGAAAGTCGCGGCAACCAAACGACGAGCGGAAGCCGACGCGTTTTCATTCGCCTGAATTGGACGATTTGTATGCCGGCTTGCCCATTACTCTGGGAAAGTTGCCGACCTGGTCGCACTACGTCCTGACGGCCTATCCGCAGGTCGAGCGCTTGATGGGCAGGCCGGCCGATCGCCGCCGCAAGCTGTACAACGGCCGCATCGAATGCACGTACTATCAATTTCATGGCCCCAAACCTGTTCATGAACAGCGTCCTGTTCGTGAACAGCGTCCTGTTCGCGAAGAGCCTCCGGTTCGTGAAGAGCGTCCCGTTCGTGAAGATCGTCCCGTTCGTGAAGATCGTCCCGTTCGTGAACAGCGTCCGGTTCGTGAAGAACAGGCGATAGCCACCCCAAACCTATCGGTTTCCCACACCCGTCAAGACACGCTGGCCCCCGCCGCCACTGATGCATCATCACCGGCGGCGGTGCAAACGTTGGTGCACGCCGCCGGCGACGCGGCCTTCGGACAACTGGACGCCAAGTCCGACGATCAGGCCAAGGTCTTCGCGGCGCGACTGCGAAAACGAGCCCGGCATTTGCGTAAGTGGCCCACCAAACGCGACATTCACTGTTTGCGGATCTACGAGCGTGACATTCCCGAGATCCCGCTGGTCATCGACCGCTACGAGGACCATTTACATATCACCGAGTATGAACGGCCACACGATCGCGATCCATCCACTCACGCCAATTGGTTAGACAAGATGGTCGCCACCGCCGCTCGAACACTCGACGTCCCACGCGCTCAGGTTCATTTCAAGAGCCGCCGCCGGCAACGTGGCAACGACCAGCATGGCAATGAACACTTCGGCAACGAACACCGCGGCAACGAACACCATGGGGGCCCCCGCCGCGCCGATCGGCGGATTGTCGTTCGCGAGGGCGGTTTGAAGTTCTGGGTCAACCTGGACGACTATGCCGACACCGGCTTGTTTCTGGATCATCGACAGACCCGTTCGATGTTTCGCGATGAAGCCAAAAGCAAGCGTGTTCTGAATCTATTTTGCTACACGGGATCGTTCAGCGTGTACGCGGCCGATGGGCTCGCCAAACAAATCACCAATGTTGATTTGTCACAAACGTATTTGGACTGGGCTCGCGAGAATTTACTGCTCAACCGCTTTGCCCCCGAATCCCACTCATTCATCCGCGCCGACATCGGCGAATTTATTCGCCGGCAAGTCAACGAGCGTATCGCCGAGCCGCCGTATGATTTAGTGTTGCTGGACCCGCCCACGTACAGCAACAGCAAGCGCACCGCGCGGGATTGGGACGTCCAACGTGACGCCGTCCCGCTGTTGGCGGATGTCCTGAAATTGGTTTCGCCCGGCGGCGTGATTTATTTTTCAAACAACTTTCGTCGTTTCAAAATGGACGCATCGGTGCTGGATGCGAAGGTCCATGAAATCACGGCTCAAACCTTACCGGACGACTTTCGCAATCGCCGCATCCATCGCTGCTGGCGAATCCAAAAGCCGTGACCAACAATCGTGTAGCCGTCGTTCGCCAGAACGCGGAATCCCTCCAGATGTCCGACTTCTGGCGAAGGCCGGCTACGGACGCGCGGGCGATTTCCGGCTTCTGGCGAAGGCCGGCTACGGAAGCCCGAGGGATTTCCGGCTTTTGGCGAAGGCCGGCGACGCGATTAAATGATCGCACATCGTTTAACGATTTGGCGGCAGACCAAATGGCCGGTTGACCTCGATCTTGACTTCGATCGCTTTGTCGCCCGTCGAAATGCCTTTCCGTTTCCATGTGCCAAGCGAGGGATATTCGTTTGGCGGTGGCGAAATCGACAAGGTGTATTTTCCTTCCAATAGCTTTCGCAATGCAAACCGCCCGTCTTGGTTGGTCCTGAAATCGCTGCTGTCGGAGTGGCCAACGAATTGATCCGATTTGACTCCGTTATCCACACCCTCGTCATCCAACGTGACACGAAATCCCGAGAGCGGTTTGCCGCGCTGGTCCACCAAGCGACCCACGATCTCGGCCTCTCCTGAGTAGAGCCGGAAAGACTCGAATTCGCTTCGGTCTCTTGAGGATGAAACAACACTGCGGCTAGACCACGCGGTGAACGATTTCGGCAGGTTCAAAGAGTCCGCCGAGTATCGTCCGCCACGCGGAACGATCAGCGAAAAGGACCCCGATGCATCCGTTTGCAACCAAATTCGATCACCCACCATGACTTGATACACGACGCCTCCACCCTCGCGGATCGGCCGCGTTCCGGGGAACTCAGAAATCAACAACCTCGCGCCCGGAAGCGGTTTGGCATCAAGAAGAACCTTTCCGACCAACAAACAGGCCGGTTGCAGCGTGTAGGTGAATGATTCATTGCCCGCCGGCTGGCTGGCCAGTGCGGTCACTGGAATTTGTGCCAAAAAAACTTGGTCGCCCACCCTCGCTTCGACATCCAACCGCGTGCCATTTTTCCAGGAGGGATCGCGATCGATGTCGAGTGTCCCATCGGACTTTGCAATGATTGCCGCGCCGGTCGTCTCAAAGATATTTCCATCAATCGAATCAACCTCGTACCGTCCTTTGGGTTGGCGAATCCGGGCGGTCGAACCGGCCGCGGGCCGGCCATCGGGCAATAGAATTTGAATTGTTTGTGCCTTTCGTGCTGGCACGACAATGTCATCCAGGTCGATCGGGTCCAAATCGTCAGTTTGCAATTCGACCCCCGGAAACTCGGCCGCATCGTCAGCGTTCCGGACGCTGCGCATCCGTGAAAGGGACGGCCAATCCAATGTTGAATCTTCACCGCCGACGATGATGCGGTGTTTGCCGGGACGAAGGTGCAACGTGAACCGGCCCTCGTTATCGGTGCCTGCCGTGTACGCTGCCTCGTCGACGGTGCGGACGAAACCACCTTTGATCGGCTTGCCCTTCGCATCCATCACCCGACCGCGAACACGAACCGTGGCGTCGATTTGAATGTCTTGCTGGACCGATTTCGTCGTTCTATCCCATGTGATGGTTCGTTGTTTCCGGACCATCGCATTGTCGCGGATCACCCAGGCAACGAGATCGCTCGGATTGGGGAAGTCAATCGTTCCGTCGCGAAAGTCTGTTGAAACGAAAAACTCATACTTTCCGTCGTCGCCGGTTTTGGTTTCGGCGGTACCCGTCGTAAAGCGAACCTTGGCACCGGAGATGGGTGACCCCAGGTGGTCCGTCACAACGCCAAAGATGCGAACGCCGGAATCCGCAATGATCGTGACCGGACTCTCTTTGACGCTTTCGCGAATTCGTGGCCGTCGCTCAATGCCCCCACTCAAATCGCCAGTCAGCACCTCAACGACGGAAGGTTGGTAACCGGTTCCTTGCAAGCGAAGTTCGACGAGCGTACCTGATGGTAGCCCCTGGATCGAAAACCTGCCCTGGTCATCAGTACGAAAGGGTGGGGCGAGGTTTGTGAGATTGAATACGAGTCGTTGTGATCTAGCGTTCGCCTTTCGCAGGGAAAATAGCTTAACACTTGCACCGGCGATGGGGTCCGCTTCGTCGGTCTGGTAGTTGCCACTGATATTCTGAACCGATTCCACTTCCAAATCGGTCTCGCCGTTAACGCACCAAGGTCCTTTGACGGTATCTCCTGCTGAAAATTCGACATCGTCGGATTCAACAACGAATGTGGATCGCCCGAACACGTCGCCGGATGATGCGATCAGGTTCCAGGTCATCGACGGTCGCGGTAAGTATCCGAGTCGAGACTTTTTGACGGGCCCCCGCCAACGTTCGGGTAGCGGGACGGTGAATTCGTATTGTCCTTTTGCATCCGTTCGCAGCGCCGCCAAGACCACATCAATCGTTCCAACGGCGTCGTATTTATATTGGTTTTTCTCCAGAGCCGCTTGATAGACATCGTTGACGTCGTCGATCAGAAGCACGACGGCATCGGTGACGGGTCGATCATCCTTATCGCGAAAGACTCCCTGAATCGAAATCCGTGGGATGTCTTCCGGCGTGTCGGTTGTCGCTTTGTGTTGGCGATACAACGTTTCGAAGTGCTGCTGAAGATCCAGCTTTCCGACGGTGGCCAACGGGTTGGCCACTTCGGATTGGATCACCGCGTCATCGCCGCATGCCGATCGGCTCGCGAAAGCCAATATGGCAACAAAAATAAAACGAAGGGTCAGCAGGTTCATTCGATCGGTTCCTGCCATAGGGAAAGATTCGTCGCCGCGGCGTCGGACTGCGGATCTCGTGCGGTGAGGACCGTTTTCCGGCGTGAACCGCAGTCTGGTGGGCGACAAGGCGCTGGCCGTCGGTTCCGGGTGCCGATACCGGCGGATGACGCCTCGCCGTTCACGGGTACCGGCGTGATCCGACGAGGCGCTATGCCTGCGCCTCGTCAAACGCCGCGTCGAAAGCACGATTGCTGGGGCTGAAGTCTAGCTTCTTGGTGAACTCGCAAGCTTCGCGAGCACCAAAGGTTCGCTCCATGCCGCTGTCCTCCCATTCGATTGAAAGGGGACCTTCGTAACCAATGTCATTGAGCGCGCGAATGATTTCCTCGAAGTTGACCCCACCACGGCCGGGGCTGCGGAAGTCCCAGCCGCGGCGATGATCGCCAAAGTTCAAGTGGCTGGCCAGAATCCCAGAGCTGCCGTCCAGCTTGACGATCGCGTCCTTGATGTGGACGTGATAGATCCGGTCGGCAAAGGTGCGGATGAATTGGACCGGATCCACGCCCTGCCAAATCAAGTGTGAAGGATCAAAGTTGAATCCAAATTCGGGTCGATGATCCAACGCTTCGAGTACCCGTTGAGCGGTGTAAATATCGAACGCGATTTCGGTCGGGTGAACTTCCAAAGCAAACTTGACGCCGAAATCGCCAAAGACATCCAGGATCGGATTGAAACGCTCGGCCAACAAATCGAAGCCGGCATCAATCATTTTCGGCGGCACCGGTGGGAACGAATACAGCAGGTGCCAAATGCTGCTGCCGGTGAATCCGTTGACCACGTCCACGCCGAACTTTTGGGCCGCTTTGGCCGTGTCCGCCAATTCCTTGGCAGCCCTGTCATTGACGCCCGCGGGGTCGCCGTCGCCCCAAACTTCTTCCGGCAAGATGGCTTGGTGCCTTTCGTCAATCACGTCCAGGACCGCTTGGCCGACCAGGTGGGCACTGATCGCGTGACACTGCAGGTCGTGCTTTTCGAGCAACTGCCTGCGGTTGGCACAATAATCGTCCTCGGCCAGCGCCCGTTGAACTTCGAAGTGATCCCCCCAGCACGCCAACTCAATCCCGTCATAGCCGAAATCCGCGGTCATGCGGGCCATTTCGTCGATCGGCAAGTCGGCCCATTGGCCGGTAAACAGGGTGACGGGACGCGGCATGACGAAACTCCGGTGCTCGAGTAAAGGGCGTGATTTCAACCCAAATTGTGGCCGATCGGCAGCCATGCCTGCAACAAGGGGCAGCGACGCGACCGGGCCAGGCAAAAGACCGGGGTTTTGCCGCCTAACGAAATTTTCGCGAACGGGCCCGACGCGAAAAACGTGCCGCCGCAGCGGCCAATCCCGCCAGCACCATCATGCCACTCGGCTCGGGGATGGTCACCGCGTTTGTAAACAGACGCAGTTCGGTGATGGTTCCGGCGACGCCTTCGTCTCCGGTCACGCTATCGTCGACGAAAAATGCGATCTGATCCGTCGCCGTCAACGCATCGTCGCCAAAATCAAAAAACGAAAACTGCTCGACGCCATCGACCGAGGCGGTCACCTCTTCGTCAACTCGTTGAATCGAAACCGTATAGCTCGTGCCGGTGTCAACAAAATCGCCCCCGTTTGCCACACCCGCCCCAAAGAACGTCAAAAAGTTGTTGCTTGTCGCATTCAGATAAAGACCGTCGTCGCTCGCACCGTCTTTGAAGTCGATCAGTTTGTCCCAGCCGGCAAGATCCGTGAACGTAACATCAAACTCGATGCGATAATCGTCGTCGGTTAGGTTGGTGGTCAGCGACAGCCCCTCGTCGTTGCCGAAGGTAAACCCACCGCCGGCAAGCGATCCGCCGGAAATCTGCGAAAGGTCGCCTTGATTTCCCAAGCTATCGCTCAGGTCCGTGTCGAACAAATATTGGCTGCTGAGCACGAGTTCACCGCGAGCCTCCGGGGCGAAGACGAACGCCGTCCCGACAAGAAAAAACAGTGCTATCGGATGAAGAATGCGGTGTGTCATATTGGGTCTCGCGAGGTTGCAATCGCACACGGCAGCCTAGAAGGCGGCCTGGCGGGAGTCAAATTTTAAGCGCCGGCCGGCTCAGCTGCGGCTGCGGCCCTCGCGGCGACGGTCGGATTCGCGTAGCAAGATTTTCCGAAGACGGATGCTCTCCGGGGTGATCTCCACCACCTCATCGTCCTCGATGTATTCCAGGGCCGCCTCCAGCGACATCTCGCGGGGTGGCTTGAGGATCACGTTGTCATCGCTGCCCGAGGCCCGCATGTTGGTCAGTTTCTTTTCACGACAGGGATTGACGTTCATGTCATTGTCGCGCGCGTTTTCGCCGACAATCATTCCCTCATAAACCTCCGTCCCCGGTGCAACGAAAAGTTCGCTTCGGTCCTGCAGGCCAAACAACGCGAATGGCATTGTCTTGCCGACCAGCATCGAAACGAGCACGCCGTTGGCTCGCCGCGGCACCTCACCTTCAACCGGTCGATAACCCTCCAGGCGATGGTGAATGATCGCCGTGCCACGGGTGGCGTTTAGCAATCGCGTCCGCAGGCCGATCAAGCCGCGCGAGGGAATCGAAAATCGCAGCAAGCTGTATTCGCCGCGTTGGTCCATTTGTTCGAGCTGTCCACGACGCAGGCCAACCAATTCCATCACCGGCCCCATCGCGTCGGTCGGCACTTCGACCCGCAACGTTTCAAAGGGTTCGTGTGTCTTGCCATCGATGGTTTTGAACAGCACCCTGGGCTTTCCAACGGACAATTCAAAGCCCTCGCGACGCATCGTTTCGATCAAGACGGCCAAGTGCAACACGCCGCGTCCGCGTACGGCGTAAGCTTCGGTGCCGGCGACGGGTTCGACTCGGAGTGCAACGTTGCGCTCGAGTTCCTTTTCAAGTCTCGCCTTGATTTGACGTGTGGTGACGTACTTGCCCTCGCGTCCGAGCATCGGCGATGTGTTGACGCTGAAGACCATTTCGAGTGTCGGTTCGTCGACCTCGAGTCGTGGCAGCGGGTTGGCAGCGTCGACGGCGCCGATGGTGTCGCCGATTTCGACATTTTCCAACCCTTCGATCGCGACGATATCACCCGCCGACGCCGCGGCGGCCTCGGTCCTTCCCAAGTTATTGAACGTGAACAGGCCCGAGATCTTGACCCGCTTGGTGCCACCGGTTTGATGCAGGTCGATCGCCTGTCCGGCCTTGATGGTCCCCGCGTTGATTCGTCCAACGGCAATCCGGCCAACGTATTCCGACCAATCCAGCGTGGTTACCAGCATTTGCAGCGGAGCGTCGGCGTCGACGTCGGGTCCGGGCAATTTGTCGACCAGCAGATCGAACAACGGCCGCATGTCGGTTCCGGGAACCGCCGGGTCATCGGTCGCGTACCCTTCCTTGGCGCTTGTGAAAACGTACGAGATTTCATCAAGCTGTTCTTCACCGCCCAATTCGGCCAGCAACTCGAGCGCCTCGTCCAGGGCTTCGAGCGGCCGTCCATCGGGTCGGTCGACTTTGTTGACCACGATGATTGGCTTGGTGCCGGCGGCGAGTGCTTTTTCGAGCACGAAGCGGGTTTGCGGCATGGGGCCTTCGGCGGCATCGACCAACACCAAACAGCCGTCGGCCATCTGCACCACCCGTTCGACTTCCCCGCCAAAGTCCGCGTGCCCGGGCGTGTCGATCAAATTGATTTTTGTATCGCGATAGGGGATCGCGATGTTCTTGGAAAGGATTGTGATGCCACGTTCCTTTTCCAAGTCGTTTGAATCCAGGATGCGTTCGCCCTTGAGTTCCGCGTCGCGGAATTGGCCGCTTTGACGTAACAGGCAATCGACCAGAGACGTTTTCCCGTGGTCGACATGGGCAATGATCACAACGTTGCGAAGATCGCCGCGTCGTGTGTCACCGCCGCCGGGGTTGCTGCCGGGATGATTCTGGGTGGCGGAAATGGTCACGATTCCTCGTAAAGAATGGCATGGCAACCCGGGCATTGAACCAGATGTTGCATGCGTAGGTCATCAATAATTTGTGTTCGTAAAATTTGATTGCAGTGGCCGCAGGAATTGCCCTGGGCCGGCGCGATCGCGTCCATGCCCAGACCGTTGACAAGCCGCGCGTACAGCGGCTTGGCCTCGGCGGGGATCTTTGCTTCTTCGGCGGCAAGTTTTTCGCGGGTGCCCGCGAGGTCTTCCTTGACGATTTGCAAGCGTTCGTTCACGGCGTTTTCGCGCCCGACGCGAATCTTTTCGTTGGCCTCGAGTTCCGCGCTGGCGGCATCGGCCTGTTCACCAAGTTGGTCGATCTGTTCAAGCACTTCGAGAATCTCGTCGCCGAGAACATCGTTGGCTTGTCGGTCCGCGGCAATCTGCTCTTTGAGCATCGAAAATTCTTTGTTGCTGGCTGCTGAATTCAGCTTCGCCTCCAGCCCGGCGACCTTGTCTTCGCGGCCTTTCAGCTGCAACTGTTTTTCGTCCGCATTCATGGTGGCGTTGCGGATGGCCATGCGAATCGCTTCGAGTTTTTCGCGGCTTTTGTCGACGATCGATTGTGCCGCCTTGATTTGCGTGGGACCGCGTCGGATCTGGCCTTCCAGGTCGTCGCGAGTTTGTTGCAAATGGTGAAGCCGCCGCAACAATGCGGACTCAAAGCGGATCGATTTTGAGGTCGGCATGGCGGACGCGCAAGACTGGGCCAAAACAGCGATCGGCCACGGGCTGATTCAGGCTTGGGCTGGTCCGGCCCGTCGAGCTGAAAAACGCCAATCGCGACGGGGAAGACATGCCCGCCGGGCGCCAGTGTATCGGTCGCCGGCAGAGTGAAACAGGCGACGCGGGAGCGGTTCGAAACGACACGAAAAGCTAATCCGCCAGCAGCAAATCGCCTTCCAGCAAATGGCAATAGGTGTCGTAGCGACGGTCGCTGATCCAACCATCGGCAACCGCGTTTTTGACCGCACAATCGTGCTCGGCCAAATGAAGGCAGTTTGGGAACCGACAGGCACTGACGTAGGGCCGAAAATCCGGCATCAGACCGGCGACCTCTTCGGCCGCGATGTCCCACAATTGGAATTGGCGGATGCCTGGCGTGTCAAAAACGGCGCCGCCACCGGCCAGCGGAATCAGCTTGGTCGCAGTGGTCGTGTGACGGCCCTTTTCGTTTTCGGCACTGATTCGTCCGACCTTCAAACCCAGCCCCGGATCGACCGCGTTGAGCAGACTGCTTTTTCCGACACCGCTTTGCCCGGCCAGAGCCGTCTGGCGGCCCCGCAGCAGGTGCCGCAGCAGGTCGATGTTTTGCCCGGTCGCCGCCGAAGTTGCCACCACGCGATACCCGAGCGTGGCAAAGTCGCCGATCAAAGTTTGCACCGTTGCCAAATCGGCCAAGTCCGCTTTGTTAAGGACCAAAATCGGTTCGATATTGCACTGCGCCGCCGTCAGCAAAAAGCGATCGATCAACGCGGGTTTGATTCCGGGCTGAGCCAACGAGGCGATAATCAACAGATGATCGACGTTGGCCGCCAAGATATGCTGCTGCCCGCGACTGGATCGGCTGATCACACCACGCCGCGGCGCGACCTGCCAAATCATGGCATCGTGAACATTGTCGGCGCGGACTTTAACTTCGTCCCCGGCGACCACGGCGGTTCGGCCGTCGATGCTTAAACTTTTCAAGAGTTGCCGGACGGCACAGGAAAACGTGCGTCCGTCCTCGGCCAGAACTTGGCTCTTCAAACCATGGACGCTTAGCACTCGCCCGCTGATCAAATCGGTCTCCGAGTCTGACTCTTGGGCTGGAACTTCGACGTCACTGACGGTTCGTTTCCGCGTCAGTTCGCCCTTACCGCTAAGCCGTTCGCCGTGAACCTCGTCGGCCAATGCGTCGTTATCACCGCTGCGAAAACGACGCGTCAGACCACGATCGCGAACGCGACCCTGATGCCGCTTGCGAAAATCCTGCCGCCGACCTCGTTTGGCCATTACCCGCGAACCGTTTGGCCATTACCCGGGAACAGTATGGCCATTACCCTGGAACGGGGCCCGCCGAACGTTCCTCCGCTCCCTCTGGTGCCATCGTTTGTTCGGGCTTGTCGTTCTGCTTCATTTTCTTCTGGATCGATTCACCGATCAGTTCCGTCAAATCCATTTCGGACAGTTCTTCGTGCTCCAACAACGCCCGAGTGATTTTTTCCAGATCGGCGCGACGCTCACGCAATAATTGTTCGGCCTTTTGGTCCGCCTCCAGCAGGATTCTCGCGACCTCTTCGTCGATCAACTCCTGCGTATGCTCGCTGAATTGACGCGATTGATGGATCTCACGCCCCAAAAACGGATCCTCGTCGCTGGTCTTGTAGCTGACCGGTCCGATCTTGTCGCTCATCCCCCAGTGGGTCACCATCCGCCGCGCGATGCTGGTGGCACGTTCAAGGTCGTTTTCGGCGCCAGCGCAGGTTTCGTCGTAAATGATTTTCTCTGCCGCTCGACCGCCCAGCAACACGATCAACTGGTGCTCCAGTTCGCGTCGGCTGATACTTAAACGTTCCTCGTTGGGAACATACTGCGTCACACCAAGGGCGCGGCCGCGCGGGATGATGGTCACCTTGTGGACCACGTTGGCACCGTCCAAATTCCAAGCCGTCAGCGTGTGGCCGGCCTCGTGGTAGGCGGTCTTTTCCTTTTCACTTTCTTGCAGGACTTCCTCGCGTTTGGCACCCATCAGGATTTTGTCGCGGGCGTAATCAAAGTCCGCCATGTCGACAAACTTCTTGTCCTGGCGTGCCGCCCAAAGCGCCGATTCATTGACCATGTTGCGAATGTCGGCACCGGTCAAACCGACGGTTCCGGCGGCCAGACGATGCAGGTCGACATCATCGGCCAGCGGCACCGCGCGGGTGTGAACGCGAAAAATCTGCTCGCGGCCCTTCATTGTCGGCCGGCCAACGGTGACGTGTCGGTCAAAGCGACCCGGGCGGAGCAACGCCGGGTCAAGCACATCGGGGCGGTTGGTCGCGGCGACCACGATGACGGCCTGTGACCCGCTAAACCCATCCATCTCGCCCAGAATTTGGTTCAGCGTTTGTTCGCGTTCGTCATGTCCGCCACCCAGGCCCGCGCCACGCTGGCGTCCGACGGCGTCGATTTCGTCGATGAAGATGATCGCCGGTGAATTTTCTTTCGCCGTGCGAAACAAGTCGCGGACGCGGCTGGCACCGACACCGACAAACATTTGGATGAATTCCGAACCGTTGACACTGTAGAACGGCGCGCCGGCCTCACCCGCGACGGCACGTGCAAGCAGCGTTTTGCCGGTGCCAGGCGGTCCGTTAAGCAAAACACCCTTGGGCACCTGGCCACCCAGTTTTTGGAACTTATCGGGCGTCTTCAAAAATTCGACGATCTCTTGAAGATCGGCTTTGACACCCTCGAGCCCGGCGACATCGTCGAAGGTCACCATTTTGTCGTTGGCTTCAAACTTCTTCGCCGGACTTTTGCCGAAACCGGACAAGAAGCCACCGCCCATCATTTCCGACCGAGTCCGACGGAACATGAAGAAAATCACCGCCAACACCAGCAGCGGCAGCCCAAACATGGCCAGCAGATAGATGGTTTCCCGAGTCGTGTCGGGTGTTTCATAGGTGATTTCCTTGGGCGGCACCTCGGCGGCCTTCAAGCGGTTTTCAAAATCGACGGCCCATTCGGAACCCGCCGGTCGATTGAAAGCGAATTGGCGTGCGGCTTCCTTTTCGGGATCACTCAGTTCACGCAGTTCCCCATCCTTGGCGGCCTTTTCCTTTTTCAAATCCTCGATCACATACAACGGTTCGAGCTTGAACTTGCCGCGCACCGACTGCTGGCCAATGATGACCGAGTCGACATTTTTTCGTTTCAGTTCGGCGTAAAAATCGCTGAGCGAAATGCGGGCCGTCGTGTCGGTGTTTCGCAGAAAGATGACCGCCAACAACGCGATCAACACGACGAAAATAATGAACGACTGATTCCCACCACGTCGGCCGCCTTCCCGCGCGGTGCCGCCGGGTTTGGAACCGTCAGCACCCCGCTGGCGGTTCTCGGGCGTCGACGAATTGCGATCCGAATCGTTGGATCGGTCGGGGGTATTGGGCATCTTTGACTGACTACTACTGGGATCCAAATTCCACGAAATCGTGTGTCCGATTTGGCACATCTGGCCGGTGCCGATCAGGCTGCTGCATTGTACGTGCCCAACGCAGAACCCCACCATTGTATGAAGCGTGGCGAACCAGTCATCCCGCCCCCATGTTCCGGTCAGCCAGGATGTTCGGGTCAACCGGATTCGTTTGTTCGAATTGTTGCCGGCCTGTTCCACCGAAAACGGGATCGTCCAACCAGCCGGCGTCAACCGCTAGCCCATCGCCGGCGGCAACACGCAAGTCGGCAATCATTTGCGAAGCTTCGGTGCGGCGGATCTGGCAGATTTCGTGGCCTTGATATCCGTCGTGAAATAAACGCCAAGTCCAGTAGTGCGGCGAAAGTTCGGGCGTCTCGGTGGGGGACGCTGCGGTGGGGGACGCTGCGGTGGAGGACGCTGCCGGGAGGGTATCGATTTCCGGTTCCGTGACCGTTCCCACATCCGTCGTCTCTGGGGTAACGGCGGCTGGCGGCGAAACCGCGAATTCGGAATCGGTGTCTGCCGACCCCAAGATCTGCAAAATGTCGTAGCCGAATTGTTCCACCGTCGCCGGGCCGATTCCCGTGACCGCTTCGAGGCCCTCGGAGGATTCGGGCCGCTGCCGCACCAAGCGTTCAATCACCGCGTTGGACAAAACACGAAATGCGGGCAGGTTTTGAGCCGCCGCGGTTTTTTGACGCCAGCGTTTTAAACGGCCGATCAATTCGGATTCTTCCTCGCTCCAGGACGGCGTGTCGGTCGACTTGGTCGGGTCGTCCACCGCATGGTCATCATCCCCGGCCGCCTTGGATCGCGCGTCGGCAGCTTCGACACGAGTCGCCGCCAAAGCCAATTTCTTGGCAATCGGAAACGGCAACTTTGCCGACGCCGGCACCGGATCCTGGCTCATCATGACTCGCCGCCCGGCATCCGTAATCTGGACCGTCGGTCGTCGCTGTTCGACTTCGACCTGGGTCACCAACGCGGCCGCGGCGAGCGCATCGATGATGTCGACGATTTCGCTCTGACGCAACGAACCCAGCAGGCCATAGGTGCTCAGCCGGTGCAATCGCAAGTTTTGCAGTTTCTTGTTTTTCGATCCGCAAAGCATTTGCGCGACCATCAATCTTCCGAAACGGCCGTGCATCCGCGTAATGCCGCTGAGAACGATTTGGTAACCCCGCAGCAACATCGCGGGATCAACGCCCGCGGGCACCAGCGCTGCCGCCAACCCGCCCATCATTTTGCCCTCGCCGGTTCCATGCGTGCCCGGCTGAACCGTACCGCCGACCGGCGCGGACACCGACTGTCGATCCTCACACCGGTCGCAATGCTCGCAATCTTTCGGATGCGATTCGCCAAAGTAATCCAGGATCACGCTTTGGCGACAACGATCGGTCCGCGCGAACGAAATCACCGCCTCTAATTTTTCCAGTTCGCTTTCGCGGCGGCGATTGAGTTCGTCGAAGTCGATTTCAAGGTCTTCAAAAGCCGTTTGACGATCGACAATGTGCACGGCGCGGCCGCGGAACGGCGGTACATAATCGAACGCCTTGAGCTTGCGAAAATTCCGCAAGTGTTCGCCTAGTTTTTCACGTGACAAACCGGCAAGTTCGGCCAAGCGCGCCGGTCGCACAAACACGTCTTCACCACGCCGACGGCCAATCACCTTTTCACAGGCCGCCATCACACGTCGCCGAACGGTCGCTTCGCGAGGCAAAAAATCCTGTAGCGTCGGCACATCGCTGTCGATCCGAATCGTCAATTGATTTGCGGCCGAATCGAGACGACGCAAAACGCCCGCGCGGGCCAGCAGGGTTTCCGCCGTGCCAATCGATTCACTGGCGTCCTTGACGCCGATCGCATCCTTGACCTGGTCCAAGGTCAATTCGATGGGATCTTCCTGGCGAGACAAAAGGTATTGATGAACCTTGCGGACGGTTTCCTTGGAAGGATACCGGTTGTCGATAAAGAACTCTTGGACGTATCGATCCTGATACGAAAACAACAATCGACAGTGGCTCATTTTGCCATCGCGGCCGGCCCGTCCGGCCTCCTGGTAATACGCCTCCAAGGTGCCGGGCATGTTGTAATGCACCACAAAACGAATGTCGCTTTTGTCGATCCCCATCCCGAACGCGTTGGTCGCGACAATGATGGGAAATTCGCCCGCCATGAACGCCTCTTGAACCCGCTTGCGACTGTTCGGGTCCAGTCCCGCATGGTAGACCACGACGGGTTTCTGAATTTCCTCGGTCAACCACTCGGCGACCTCTTCACAGCCCTTTCGCGTCGCCGCATAGACAATCCCCGCGCCGTCCTGGTCCGCCAAAAATCGAGTCAACGCGTCGCGTTTGTCCTGTTCGGTCTTGGCTTGGTCAACGCCAAAGGTCAGATTCTCCCTCGCAAATCCGGTCACGAAGACTCGCGGATCCTTCAGCTGCAATGATTCAATCACATCGCTGCGAACCAATGGTGTCGCCGTGGCCGTCAACGCGATGGTTTGAACGTTGTTCAAATAACGTTCACGGAACATGCCCAGCCGCGAATAATCGGGGCGAAAATCATGGCCCCATTCGCTGACGCAGTGCGCTTCGTCGACGGCCAGCAGCGAAACCTTGGCCCGCCGCAAGCATTCCAAGAAACCCGAGTTTCGCAAACGCTCGGGCGCGACGTACACCAACCGGATCTGGCCGGCGACCATCCCGTCCATCACGCGGCTCTGATCATTCAACGACTGGGTGCTGTTGAGCACCTCCGCTGCAATGCCAAGATCGCGCAGCCGGTCGACCTGGTCCTTCATCAGCGCGATCAACGGGCTGACGACAATGGTGGTGCCCTGGCGCGCGAGTGCGGGCAATTGATAACACAGGCTTTTGCCGCCGCCGGTTGGCATCACGCACATCACGTCGCGTCCTTCATCGACGGCCCGCACGACCTGGTCCTGGCCGGGCCGAAACGATTCAAGTCCGAATCGCGGTAACAGGGATGCGAGTTTTTCGGCGGCGGCGTCTTTCACTGGCGATCCACCAACGCCAGCCAATCCGAGGTGGCCGGATCGACTCCATCTTGATCCGATTCGCCACGATTGGGCGGCCATCCTAGGTCCACCTTGGTGCCGCCTTTGACCGCAGTGACCGATCCCTGCTGCAGGGCACCGCCGACGCGGGGGTTGAACCAGCGGACGCGAAAGGTTCCGTTCGTGCCAGACAGATCCAACGGGCAAGCTTCTCCATCGGCCAAATAAACCAGATACACTTCGCCGGTCTTGGCCAAGCAAAACTTGCCGGGCCGATGCTGCGGGTTACCCACCAGCGAATCGGCGGGCGTCATTTCCCAAAACGGAATCTCGTTGTCACGAAAAAATGCCAAGGCGATCCGGCAATAATCCCAGCTTTGGTCGCGACTTCGCCAATCCTCACAAAGTAAATCATTTTGAACGTATCGATAGCCAAAGTAATACTCACACCCGGCACCACCGCCCATCAGCGTTCCCCACAACGTTTTCTTACGCACGTCATGTTGCGTGTGAGTCATCTTTCCCTGGTTGTCCCGGCCGTCGTAACCTTCGTAGCCCAAGTCCGGGCATTGGGCGTGGGCGGCCGAACCGGACTCGTCAAACGCAACGACCCATGGCTTGCCCGCGTCTCGCGACGCTTGAACCCATTTGACGGTATGAGCATGCGTGGGGTTCAGACCACTGTTTTGCAAACTGACGCCCGTCAAATTTGATTTGTCGCCCAATAGTGGCCGGTACACCTTGTCCTGTTGATCCGGAAACGTGTGCACCACAATGGGATGGTCATAAGCATCCAAGTCGGCGATGTAATCGATCATCGCCCGCTGCTGCTGTGTCGTTTGCGTATTCTCTTCGCCCAGATTCCAGTTCAGAGCCAAGTTGTGACCGAAGCGGGCGATCAATTCGCGGCAATACAGTTTTCGCTCAACGCCCAAGTCACCTCCATCCAGACTCTCGGGCACTCGCTTGCGATTTTTTTGACGATTGTCATCGTTCTCTGTTTCCTGCATTTTGAAATGCAAATACATGCCTTTGCGGGTGCCATGGTCAAACACAATGCCCCATTGGTCCAGCTTGCTGCAATCGTAATGCAGCTTGTCATCCCGCTGGACGAAAGGCCAAACGTTGTCACCATCGCCACCCGCGTTGTAGGTCAAAAAAGAAAACGCGTTGCAACCTTTTCCTGAAAGATAATTGATCGCGCCGATAAGACCCTTGCCCTTCCCACCCGACCACGTCGGATCGGAGCTTTGCCAATCGCCCACGTGCGGCTGCCACGTCTTCAGCGGGACCTTTTTGGGCTTCATGGCCACCGTGCCATCAAAGTCCGCGTAGCCCAGCAGCGTCTCGGGGGCATCGGCGCCCGCTTTCAGGAAATAGCGTTTCGAACCGGCAAATTGCAAATACCGCTTGCCGACGTATTCCAGCCGTCCTTCGGATCGCAGGTCGCGTTTTGATGGATCACGTTTTGATGGGTCGTCGGCAACGACATTGACCGAACCGGATTGCTGGTCGACGTTCTGGATGCCTTGGCCGACAACCGTCCGATCGATGGCCGCGTGCTTTCCTTGAACCATCCGCACCCGGTAGGTCCAGGTGCCGGTTTGATCGGGTGCGAAATGAACCCGCCAAATGTTTCCGGATGTTGCACCCGAGTTTGCCGCGTCGCCATCGGCGGCAAAATAGCCGGGAATGGTTTGGGACGTTCCGTCGGGAGCCGTCCACACCACCTCCAGCCGGAAATCCAAGAATGGGTTGGGGGAATCGTCGGTTTCGGCGGCCTCGGGGCCGCGTATGTCAAGCGTCAGCGTGTGCCACAACTTGGCGTCGCCGTGCAACGAGACGACCTTGGCGGGCGTGACATCGGACTTGCCAGCAGCGGGGGAATCCTGGGCCGCGGCAGGTAAAAGAAGGCCCCAAGCGAGCACGAGGCCGATCGAAAAATGAACGACGCTGTTTCGACGCCCACAAAAAAGGCGGTCTGGCGACAAATCCGAACGGTGGCGTTTCATGACGGGTTGCTATAAACAAAGGAAGGGCAGGGTGGGGCAACCAGTTTTGACACAAGGAAACGGCGATGCAATATGAAGGCGAATACATTTGCGACGCGTGCGGCGAAACGATCGTGATTCCAATCGATGCCAGCGCCGGGTCGTCACAGGATTACGTCGAGGATTGTCCCGTGTGCTGTCATCCTAACGAGATCCGCGTGGACCTGGACGCCGATGGCGAGTTCATTGTCACCGCTCGCGCCGAACAGGATCGCTATTGACCGGCGATGCCAGAGAAGCACGTGGGGATCAGCGGAGCACGTGGGGATTAGCGGAGCACTTTCGGATCAGCCCAGGCGAGCCGGTCGGTAGAGATCCAGATCGGGGCGCTCGGTCAGTCTCGCGTACACGCCGACGATGCGTTTGAGGCCTTCGAAAAATTGGGCTTCGGCGTCTGCTTGCACTGCGGTCTTTCCCACCGAAGGCGCACTGACATCAAACAAATATTCCGCCGGCAACGGACACTGCCAGTCGATGGCTTGGGAGGCCGTTGTGGCGACCAGGATGCTTTCCACAATCATGGGCTGCGCCGACGCGGCTTCGGCTTGATTCGGCAGACCCGATTTCTCAGCTTCCGCTGCGTCGTCATCAGATTCTGCGGTGTAGAAAATCGCAAAGTCGGGCGGCACTTCGTCCGGATCATCATCATCATCTGCTTGGTCATCATCAGCTTTGGGCGGGTCGTTTGTTTGGGCCGAAGGCAAGCCAGAATCCGCGGCGGGCAGCGTTTCCTCGAGCGCGACGTGTTCCACGCGCGTGACCTGGTGGCCTGTTAAAACGCGTCCACTCAGCAGATCGCTTTGGGTTAGCGGCAGCAGGATTTCGTTCACCCAGCCGGCACAGGTGATCGGCAATGCCGCGGTGGGTTCGGGGCTTGCCGCCCGCTGGGCGGCAAGCGCCTGTGCGGCCAGGGGTGAGTGGCTACGATCGGGCAGCATCGGCAGGGGTTCGTCGCCCCGTGCCAGCCAGGCGTGGCCGACCTGTTTGGCTTCCAGGAGCACCACGTCGTAGCCCAGGAATCGGCCGTACAGCGCCGCTTCGATGCCCAGCGGCCCGCCGCCAATGACGGCGATACGACCGGGGGTTTCCAGCGGACAGGGAACGTTCGCGTCGATCTCGGGCAAAGGCATGTTGCGTGATGTGGCTGGCGAAATTGTTGCGAGATTGGGCTGTTGAAAATGGTGTTGACTCGCGTGGCATTTGATTCCAGCACGGGTCAGGATTTAGGGCCGGAAGGCGTCCATATCGACCACCGGCGTCCGGCCTTCAATTTGGTCCAACAAGCACTTGGCCGTTGCGACCGACAAGTGGACGCCGCTGCGAAAGTGTCCCGCCGCAATCCAAACGCCGGCGGCCCGGGGTGCCGGCCCGATCATTGGGAATCCGTCAAACGTCATCGGCCGCAACCCCGACCACGCGTCGACGCGGGGCGCCGCGGACATCGCGGGGAACCACTCCGATGCAAACGCGCGCAATTGATCCAACATGGTTTCGGTCGTGGCATCGTGCATCCCCACCTCCTCTTCGCAGGATCCGACCAGCACCTCGCCGCCGGGCCGCGGCACCAAATATCGATTCCCGACATTCAGCACTCGGTCCAGCGTGCAAGCATCGCCATCGGACCGGAGGACCAACATTTGACCGCGAACGGGGATCACCGCGCGGCGGATACCCATGTTGTTGTGAAGGGTTTCCACACGAACGCCACCGGCCAACACGACCTGGTCAAATTGTCGCCTTTGGCGGGCGGTCTTGATCTCCAAGCGGCCGGCATTCGGTACGACATCTTGCACCGGAGTACGCAAGCACAGCTCTCCACCACGCGCGGTGATCGCGGCGGCCAAGGCGGAAACCAGGCGACGCGGGGTGACAACGCATTCGCCCGGTGCTTCGGCCAAAGCAAGAATGGTGGAAAGCCGCGAAGCGGGAATCGACGGCAGGACACGCCCGTATTCGGCCCTTTGCAAAACACGATATTCAATTCCCATATCGTTGTAAAACTGTTGCATGGCCGTCATCGACGCCGCTTCACCCACCGTGGTCGCGATGTAGATTCCGCCGCACTGACGAAATTGGCAATCCACATTCGTCACGTCTTCAAGTTCGCCAATCCACTCGGGAAACTGCTGATGCGAAAAGCCACGCAGGCGATCGATCGGATCGCTGGCCCGTTCCAGGACGGCGGGCGGCAAAATCCCCGCCGACGCCTGTGTGCAGCCGCTGACGTCGTCGCGACCAAACAACGTGACCGCCCAGCCACGCCGCGTGGCCTCCCAAGCCACCGAACGCCCGACGATGCCATCGCCGACCACCGCCAAATGGCCATGGTTTGAAACCGGTGATGCGTTTGTGCGGCCCGACTTCATCGTTCGGCGTTCTTGGGAAACGTTTTGGAAACCTTGGCAAACGCTTTGGAAACCTTCTGGAACGTTCTGGAACGTTCTGGAAACACAGTGCTCGGGAAATTCGGCGGCAAAATTCTGTAGCGATTCGAGGTCGTCGATGTCGCTGCGAATGTCCAATTCCGCCACACGCAAACCCGCGGCCGCGGCGCGTTGCCGCGTCTGCTGGGCAACGGCCGGAGTGCTCCACGGCATCTCTTGAAATAACGATTCATATCGCTCGGTCCACGGTTGGCGAACCGCGATTAACCAATAACCCCCGTCGCTTGCCGGTCCGAGAACGATATCGTGGTCGGCGGCTTTTCTGGCGGCCTGGACGATCGTGTGAAGTTCCAGGTTCGGCACGTCCGCGCCGATTGCGATTGAGACAGCCGGGGACGAGACGATTGGGGGCGATTGGGTGGGCGGGTCGGCGTTCGGACTCGCATCCATCAACGCGTGGCGGATCCGGACGCCCAGATCGCCGGCGGGCTGCGGCCGCACGATCCAATGACCCGAATTTGGCTGGTCACCCGAGTTTGGCCAATGACCCGAATTTGGCCGGTCACCCGTCGGTTGCGACCGTTCCTCCCAGGGGCCGATCAGCTGACCAAACGCTTCGCTTCGATGTGCCGGTGCGACCCACAGCGTCCGCCGTCGCAGCGTCTTGATCGCCGGTACCGACGACAGGTTTTCCAGCAGCGATTGCAGCATTTGCCGGTACAACAGCAAGGCATTTTCGTCGCCAATGCTGGCGGCCAATCGCGTTTTGACGTCCCCGGCATCGGGATATTTGGCCAACAGACTCAAATCGATTGGATGCCGCTTGATCTCGAGCAAGGTGGGGTCCGTGGGGAGGTTTCGCCGACTCACCGAGGGTGAGGCGTCGACGAGATAAGGCGTCATGGAGCAAGGCGGCGGCGGAGCAGAAATTCCGGAAACCCGACGCGGTGCGGCCTTCGGCGAGGCCACCTTGAGAGCTAAACTGTTGCACGTCGATGCGGGGCCGTCCAGGTCGTCGCTGCTCGAAACAAATCCCGCAACAAACCGTCCATGGCCACCACCAAGCTGACCTCCGATCGATTCATCGAAATCGTCAGGAAGAGTCGGCTGGTCGAATCCGAGCCGCTGGAACAATTCGTCGACAAAATCCGCGCCGACGGCGGCGGCGAACTGCCGGAATCGCCCAAGAAGCTGGCCAAGATTTTTCGCCACCAAGGCTTGCTGACCGCCTGGCACATCGAAAAGCTGCTATCGGGAAAATACAAGGGTTTCTTTATCGGCAAGTACAAACTGCTCGGGCACATCGGCACCGGTGGCATGAGCAGTGTGTATTTGGCCGAACACACGCGCATGGGTGACAAGCGGGCGATCAAGGTCCTGCCCAAGAGTCGAGTTGCCGATGCGACTTATTTGGCACGCTTTCAGCTCGAAGCCAAAGCCATTGCGTCGCTGAACCATCCCAACATTGTGCTTGCCTATGACATCGATAACGAGGGCGATGTTCATTACATCGTGATGGAATATGTCGACGGCGAAGACCTGCAGCAATTGGTCAAACGCACCGGGCCGCTGGACCCTTCGGCGGCCGCCGACATCATCGCCCAGGCCGCCCGGGGGCTCGAACACGCCCACCAACGCCGCGTCATTCATCGCGACATCAAACCCGCCAATTTGCTGGTCGATTCAAAAGGCCTGGTGCGTTTGTTGGACATGGGTTTGGCCCTGGTTTCCGCCGATGATGATGAATCGCTCACAGTGATGAACAACGAAAACGTGCTGGGAACGGCCGATTACCTAGCTCCCGAACAGGCACGCAATTCGCACGATGTCGATCACCGCGCGGACATTTATGGGCTGGGTTGCACCATGTATTTTTTGCTGACCGGGCGACCCCCATTCGCCGACGGAACGCTTGCCCAACGAATTTCCAAGCACCAGAACGAAATGCCAACGGAGATTCGCAAACTCCGCCCCAGGTGCCCCGGTGAATTGGAGGGGATCGTCTTTAAGATGATTCAAAAGTCGCCCGAGTATCGCTACCAAAACGCCGGCGACGTGGCCGAGGTGCTCGAGCGCTTTGTGGCCGCGGTGCCGCTGGGGCAAAAGGTCGTCGCCGGCCTCGGTGCCCCACCGAGCACGCAGGAGGACGACGCACCGATCACCTTCGAAGACGATGCCGCCGATCCGGAGCCGGCCGAACGGCCCGACGCGTTGGCCGAGGCCCGCAAGGAGATGCTGCAGGGTGGACTCAGTTCCGGGGACAGCGGCCGCCTGGTCAGTGTCCGCAAGCCCAACATTTTGGATGGTGGGTCTTTTTTGGATCTGCAAGCCGAATCGGGATACCGCCCCAGCTCGAATCCGCGCGCCGCCCGCGACGTCAACGGGCGGGCGCCGCATTTATCCGACCCGTCAGCCGCCGAACCCGACAGCAGCAGTCCTTCGGGGGTCCACATTGGTGCGGAATCCGAAATCTATGGTCGTGGTGGGAAGCAATCTCGCGGCCGAAAAGGGCAGGGGATCGACAGCACCACGCTGATCGCGGTCGGCATCGTTTTGTTTGTGATCGCTTTGACGCTGGGCTTTTTGCTGGCCCGAGCCACCTCGTAGGTTTCCGCTTCGTGACCGTCGTTTTCGACCGCCCCTACGAATTCGTTCCGCCGCACCGGGGGACGCGTTGGCCCAGTTTTATCCAGCGTTTCCGTTTGTACGATTGGCACCTGCGTCGAAACGAAGGTGTGCATGATTATGAACTTCGCAACGTCGATGTTTTTGGCCAGCAAGTCGACGCGGGAAACGGTCTGCTCATCACGCCCAATCATTGCCGGTATGCCGACCCACTGGTTCTCGGCTGGCCCGCCCGGGCAATCGGTTGCCACGTCCACGCGATCGCGTCCTGGCATCTGTTCGCCAAGCATCCGGTGATGACTTTTGCGTTGCAAAAAATGGGCGCGTTTAGTTTGCAACGCGAAGGACGCGACAAAAAGTCGATTGACACGGCCATCCAAATCGTGGCCGACGCGGAACGCCCGCTGGTGATTTTTCCCGAAGGCTCGACCTACCACACCAATGATTATTGCAAACCGCTACTGGATGGGGTTTCGCTGATTGCCCGCACGGCTTCCCGACGGGCCGCCAAGCAGGACCGTGAAGTTTCGTTGTTGCCCGTGGGCATCAAGTACGTGTGCATGGAACCGGCCGGTGATTGGATTGAACATCAGCTGCGCCACTTTGAACAACACTTGGGCTGGAAGGCCGATCCGGCCGGTGACTTGGTCGATCGTACCGTGCGGCTGACCGAGGCCATGGTGGCGCTTCGCGAATCGCAGCATGGCATTGCACCGGAGGGTGATTTGGACGCCCGGCGATCGCGAATCATGCATTTTTTGGTCGAGGCGAGCGAGGACGCGTTGGGGTTAAGCGTGAGCGACGCGGCGGATTTGGCCGCTCGCTGCCGCGCGATTCGCACCGAAGTCAATTCACGCTTTTTTGGCGACGGTGCCCAAGCGGGCGACCGGCGGCTGCGGCGGTGGGCGATCATGGCCGACGACGCATTGGAGCTCGCCGCGTATCCGCCCGGCTATCTGGATCGCGCCGTCGCCACCGACACTCGGGTTGTGGAAACGATTCAGCGGATGCAGGCTTGGGTGTTTGGCAAGGCGCAAAACACCATTCCGTTAAAGTCCATCATCGAATTCGAGCAGCCCATTCAAGTTCCTCCCGAGAAAGCTCCGCGTGGTCAAAGCGATCCAATCTTGGTGGAACTCAAACGTGTCCTCGACAACACATTAAGCCGGCTCACCACCGAGGCCCGCCCCATCGGCCGGTAAACCAGCGCCGCCGATCCAGCGACACTTGGAATCTATCGAAAAACCGTTCGTCGCTTCAGCGCAAGCCGCGGTTCTCTTCGGTTTTTGGATAGGCTCTCAGCGGGCAGCGTCATCGTTAATGATTCGAAACCGCGTCGATGACGCGGAAGAAGTCGTCCATAATGGCCTCCGAATCGAACGCTTCCCAAAGGACCATCTTGTTCGGGTTGTGGGGACGTTGCACCCACGCTTTTCCGTGCAGTGCGGGTCGTGGGATGGTTTGCGCCTGCCCAAACTTCGGGTTCTTCACGATCGCGACGGCGGCGGCGTCAAAAAAAGAGCGAAACGGCGGGTCGCCATGTTGATTGGCATGCGTGTAAAGATTGACGGAGTAGTCACCGAACGTTGAAAACTCACCGCCGTGGCGTCCGGTGATCGTCAAAGCCACCCTCGGCCCCTTTCCCGGCATCTTGTCAAAGATGTCTTTCTGATAGGCCTTCACGCCCCAACTTCCCGACGGATCGTTGTACCGAACCGTCACCACTTCAAACTCCACAGGAAGCGACAACACGTAATCAATGCAAGTCAGATCCGCCGTCAGGTTGTATTCGCCGGGGGCGGGGTAGTTGGATCCAAGCCAAACAATTCGGACGTTCGCGATAATGGATGGGTCCTTTGCCAACGCAAGCGCGATATTGGTCAGCTTGCCAATGGGCAGGAGCACCAATTTCCGATCCGACTTTTTCTTTGCCAGTTGGATGATCAGATCAACCGCTTCTTTGCCATCGAAAGTGTCGTCGTGAATGGAAGGGAGAATTTCGGCAAAGCTCCCGTTGGCCCCCCTACGCATCGGAAGCTTGCCAAAAAAGCCGCACAATTTGACAACGCGTATCGCTTCAGCCATCTGTTGGTCGACATCACCACCATTGTGCGTTCGATTGACCGTGATGCCTTCGACTTCAAAAGCCTGTTGGCTCAGCAACGCGTATGCGATCGCGTGCTGGTCATCGGTTTCGTTGTTTGCGTCCGAGTCGATTAGCAGTCGAATTTTCTCCGTTTCGTCAGCAACACTGAGCGATTGAATCGCCGGAAACAAAAGCAGTGCAACAACGATGGGGGTCCAACGATTCACGACGACTAACCTCCTCAGAGAGACTGGATGTTGCTGAAGTTTTCGCGCACGGTTCAACGTGGCCGCCGACTCGAGCCCGCTTTTGCGGGTGTCTCAGGCGTCTGGATCAATGCCGTTGCGACGCAGCAAGTCGCGAAGCCGATCCCTCTCGGCGACGGCTTGATCGGCCCGTTCGGATTCGGCCTGAGCCCGTTCGGATTCGGCTTGGGCCCGTTCCGATTCGGCTTGGGCCCGTTCCGATTCGGCTTGGGCCCGTTCCGACGCGGCTTGAGCCCGTTCCGATTCGGATCGGGCCCTTTCGGATTCGGCTTGAGCCCGCGTTTGGGCTTCGGCCGCGTTTTCGCGCCCCGTCGGTACGAGCTTGCCATCCAGGTCCGTCCACCGAAGCCACATTGCATCGGTCGACTCATAGAGCCCGGTCCAAAGCGAAAGTCCCAATCCCACCTCCGGCATCGCTACTGCCGGACGCCCGGGGTCGGTCGCCAGCGGCGCGGGTCGTAGCACACTCGAATGCAATGTGAACCAACGAATATCGTCGTCGCTGAGATAATGCTCGGGGTCGAAAATAACGTAATGAGACACTCGCATGTCGGCATAGCGTTGCAGCTTGTGGGTGTCTTCGCCGCCCTTTTTATTCGAAACGACTTCGACGACCACCTCCGGCGGCTTGCCGTATTTCCAAACAAAATACGAGCGATTGATTTTGGGGAATAAATTCTCCGGCATGCGTACATGCAGGCTTAGCAACGCATCGGGGACGAGCGGTGGCAGGTCGACTCCGTAGAAGACACCCACATTGGCCAACGCCACAAAGGGATGCCCCGGTTGCCAAGAGCTGTAGAGCGGCTCGGTCAGCAATCGCATTTGCTTTTCGCTAAACACGTTGTCCACGGGTGCACCATCCTCGGTGATGATGTGATCGATCGACGGCCAATCCTCCTCTGGCAGCGGCTTCAACACCACTTCGGGCGGATTGGTGACGGGTGTCGGCCCAGGGGTCGTTCGCGATTCGTCAGCAGTGCTCATGGCAACAGTTTACGCGAAGCTGTGGGGAGCGTCCAAAGCGGATCGCAACAAGGCGTTTGCCCATTTCTCCCTGGACGAATACCAAATCCAATGCGGGAATTCAGGCCGCTCGCCCCAGCAATTTACCAACGCGGCCGCGGACCCACTGCCGATGATCGGTGTCCCAAATGGGAACCGCCCACAGAGCCAATGGCAATGCCACAATCACGATCACCTGCAAGCCGACCGACACAAGGTTGTCGCCCATCACACGCGTGATGATCTGGCCGGTCAAAAACACGCATCCGAAAACAACGCCCAACCAAAACACTCGGCCGATCGGCAGCGGGATTCGGAATGCCGCCTGTGACGCGACAAACATCGCGACCAGGCGAACGCATTGGCTGGCCAGCGTTGCCCACGCGGCACCCAAAAAACCATAAAGCGGAATGGCACAGGCGTTAGCGGCGATGTTCAGGATCGCCGACAGGGTCACGATGACACTGATCCATTGCGGGCGACGTTGCTTGTGCAATCCGATGTCGCAAACATTAGCCAGACCGCCCACCCATGCGGCCAGCGTCAACGGCACGATGACGGGGAAGCCAGGTGCGTAGCTCGGATCAATGACCCAGCGAAGCAGATCGTCGCCCAAGGTCATCAAGCCCAGCGCGACAAAACCGGCGAAGGCCGCGTACAACTGCATACCGTCGGCAATCTGTTTGCCGCCTCCACGCTCGTGCATATTGCGAAACGCGAATCGTTGCCAGGCCAGGATGATTGCCATGTTGGTCAGATGCATGATCGCGGCGATGCGTTCGCCGATGCCGTAGAACCCGATTGCGGCAAAGGAATCATCGGCCAGGAAACGCAGCAGGTATTTATCCGAAATGGCCATCACATAAAACGACAGCATCGCGGGGACCAACATCATGCCGTACCAGGACATTTGTTTGGCTTCGGTGACATCAACACGGAAACGCACCCCACGCATCGCGATCGCCAGGATCACGGCCATCGCGACCATGCGGCCGAGCGATTCGCCAACGATCCAACCGATCGCGCCGCAACCAGCCACCACCAGAGCCAATGCGATCAGCCGCACCGCCAGCACATTGACAAGCGTCGCCACCAGAAACGCCCAGGCCCGGCCCGATGCTTGCAGCAGGTTGCACCCGAGGGCGTCCAGCGTTTCGACCAACGCCAAAACCAGCAGCGTATAGATCAGTGCCGGCGAAGTTTGGTTAAACAGCGTGCCCGCCAGCGGCCGGGCCAGCAGCCAGCCGAACGGCAAAATGGTCGCCCAGTAACCGATCGCCAACAGCACCGCAGTGCCGGCCACACGCGAGCCTTGCTGGGGCGTTTGTGCCTCGGTGAAAAAACGCAGGAATGCCTGATGGATGCCCAGCGAAACCAGCGTGAAGACAACGGTGCTGGTGGCCGTGAAAAAGCCGATGAAACCGTATTCTTCCGGCGTCAGCAGGACGCTCATGATGGGCAAAAGCAAAAAGCCAATGGCCGGGTCGACAATCTTGACCAGGCCGTAGATGGTCGATTCCTTGACCAGATTGCCAATGGTGACCCGCTTGCCCGGGGGTGGGTCCGGCGGCGGGGATGGGTCCGGCGACGAATCAGTCTTCAAGAACCACGCCCAGCATCGGCGTTCCGATTTGCGAAAGTTCGCTGATCCGCCGCTGCATTTGCGGCGACTTGGCGTCCTTGCCACGGGCCACCAGGATCAATGAATCCGCACTGGCGGCGGCGGTTTCGCCTTCCAGCGGATGCTGCATCAGCGGCGCTCGCACCAGCGTCATCATCCGGCCGTGAATGGTCGCCGGACCACCGCCATGGGTATCGGTCGAATCCATTGACGCGGTTCCACCTGGCGACAATCCGAGCGACGGCGCGGTGGGCATCTGCTCGGGTGCATGGACTTGTACGTTCGGTGGATTCGCCGCCTGTGCCGGTTCGCTGTAAGCCTGTGCCGGTTCGTTGTAAGCCTGCGTGGTTTCGCTGTAAGCCTGGGACAATTGATGGTAGGCCTGTGCCGATTCGCCATAAGCATGTGCGGCTCCGTTACCCTGCGGAACGGGTGCCATGCCCTGCGGAACCGGTGCCGTTTGCAAAACCGGTGCCGTCGTTTGCAACCCCGGTGCAGTATCCTGCTGAATTGGCGGCTCGCACTGCTGCTCGGGCGAACTGGACTGGCGGCGCATGGGGGGCGTCTGCGGGACCGCGCCCAAATCCAGCGGGATCGCGCCACCACGACGCGCCAGTTCGTCGCCGTCGACTATTGATACCGGGACGCCACGGTCGGTGTAGAATTCGCACAAATGATCTACCAGAGCGACACCATCGATATCGCATTCGTCTTCGATGACGGCCAGGACACCGGAGTCCTGCTTGAATTGATTGGCGACACGAAGCGCGGCCCGGCGTAATGATTCCTGCGCGACCACGGGGCGTTTCTTGACCACCCGGCGACTCGGCTTGCGTGCCAGCACGGGCAGCCCGAAAACGTTCTCGTTGTCGGGCATTTGCCGCCAGGCTTTGAAAAACTGGGCCAGCGCCAGCGGCCCGAGCAGGACACTCAACGTGCCACCAAAGCCGGCCAGAAACCACTTGGTGTAGTTATCCTTTTCACCCTCGACCAGTCGTGTTGAATTTTGGGCGATCGTCAATTCCGCTTGGCGGGATCGACGGGCACGAATGAACTTGTCGGCCGTTTCGCTAAGCATTCGCACTCGCTGGTCGGCCATCTCGACTTCATTGATCAACGGTGTCGCATTCTTCTTGACGCGGACGAGATGCCCCAGATCCTGCCGAACATTTTCGATTGAATTGCGGATTTGCAAAATGTTCAGCTCCGCCGCCTTTTCGCTGCCCTCCAGCAAGGCCATCGTTTGCTGTTCCAGATTCAAATTGCCCATCGCGCCGCCGGTCATCAATGTGACGGCGGTGCCGGGGTCAAGCACGGACAGGCTTTCGGTGCGATCGTTGATTCGACGATTGACGTCGGCAAGCTGCGCTTCGAGTTCGCGGATCTGGGAGTTCTTTTGTGCTTTCAAGATCTCCAGTTCACCCTTGATTTTTTCAAAGGCGGCTTGGCTGATCAGGTCCCGTTTAAGCGAGAGTTGGGCACGGTCGTACTCGCGTTGTTTCAAATCAATGCGAACCTGAAAGCTGCTGTCCTCGCGAGCACGATTGATTTGGTCCTCCAACAATCGCTGCATTTGGGTGTCGTAGGTCGCCATCGACCGCTTCTTCGATTGTTCGCGGTCCGACCCGGTCGCTTCGGCTTGGGGATCGCTGCTGACGGTGCTTTCGGTCGTGTCGTTATCGGCCAGATCCAACTTGGCCAGGCTGGCGACCTGGGCACGACTCAGATTGCGACGGACCTCCGCGGCCTCCAAATTGGTTTGGTAGCCGACCAACGCCTGACGCAGGCGGCCGATCTCCGCATTCAACGTTTCGGCGGTCTGAAGCGATTCCGGCCGCAGGGTTTCTTCAAGTTTGTTGCGAGCGGCAACCGATCGTTGGGTGGAAAAATCGATGTCTTTTTCAAAGTCAGCGATGTAACCATCCAAAGCATCGCGACGAAGGTCGCGGGCGGCGTCGCGGAAACGCTGCATCGAATCCTGGACGACCGCTTCGACCAATTCCGGGTCCCGCGCCGTGTACAACACGTCCAGCGATGACGCACCGTTGACCTCAAAGCGAAGCCGATAAACGAAGACCAGGAAATCGTCTTGGATCTTGTGTTCGTCGTAGATTTCACGCAGGAACGGCGACTGCACAATGGCCAATTGCAAATCCCGAAGCGATGGCGAAACATAATACGGTTCGGTCACCCGGTTGGGACTGTAAAAGACCTTACCCTGATAGGTATAGCGTTTCTTTCCAAAAGCCTTGACGGCGGCGTAACCCGCGCCGGCGGCCAACAACAGCGACAGCGCGATGTAGATGGGATGCCGCAGACACCCGCGGACCGCCATTTCGAATGGCGACTTGGATTGGAACTTGGGACCGCGGGCGGAGGAACGCACGGGCAACGCGACAGAAATGAGCGCTCGGGCGGGTGGTGGAAGCCCCGCGGACCCCCCGCCGAATGGGGCCCCTCGCGGTTTGGGTAAGCTAATCAACCCCGCCGTCGCGTCAAGCGGATTCCAACACTTGGGCAACCTTTTCGGGCACGGTCGCGTGTCAAAAAATCGAAAGCCTAATTCGGACCAAATGGGCCGCCTGGGACACCGTAATCGGCGGGAACATCCCCCCTTTCGAAACGGTATCTCGCCGTGGCCGTCTGCATCAAACCCCACGCCTCAACCGACTCGACCTCCGAGGCCTGCAGCGCACGGGTGATTTCAAGTCGTTGGAATAACGAAACTTTGTCATCCAAATACAACTCGTTCAACGCGTCGACAAACTGCCGCAGATAATTGACCTGTTTGCGGCGCGCCAGGAACGTTTGATACGAACCTTCCACGTCGGCTTTGAACCGGGACAGGTCGCCAGCGATTTGATTGGCCAGCGCCTCGGCCCGGGTTTCCTCTTCCGCAATGGTCAACTCAAACCGCCGGATCGCGTTGCGAGCGCTACGTTGATAGGCGCTTTGCTGGTACGTCACGCCCACACCCCAGGTATCAAAGCGGCGATTGAACAACGACGAATTCGCATCGTCCAAGCCCTTGTCCAACCCCGTCTTGCGATAAACCGCCGTCGCATCCAGTTGCGGCAGCAAAGCATTTCGCGCCGCCGCTAAATTATGCCGGGCGCCATGAATGCGCGCCTGGATGATGCCAAAGACGGGTCGGTTCATCGCGTGCGCGACCGCGGCGTCCAAGTCCATTGCGACCGGTTGCACGCTGGCCTCGATCATGGGCCGAATCGGCAATTCATACACCTGCGGCGGCATGTCCAAACTGCCACAACCGGCGGGATACATCGCCGCGATTCCCATCGCCGTTCGCAAACGCTTTTCGGCAATGTTCGTGTCACGCTGAGCCAGCCGCAGTGCAACGTTGAAATCGGCCAACAGCGTTTGGGTTTGGAGTTGTTGGGGCATCGCCGAAATCCCCAGATCCTTGCGTTCGGCCTCTTGCCGTTCAAAATCGATTCCCAACTTCACGTATTGCTCGGCGACCTTGACCCGCGCGAACGCCGCCGATAATTCCCAATACGCCAGTTCAATATTGCGAACGAGTTCACGCGTTCGCGCCTGAGCCTCGTAACCGGTCTCTTCGCTTTGGGCGAGTGCCAGATAGTAGCGTCGCAGGTTCGCAGCTTTGCCTCGACCACGCAGCAGCGGCTGCGTGAATTGAAAGTTGATGGAAGCTTCCCACCCGCTGGGAAACAGTAGGTCCAAGCCGGCCGGATCGAAACGCTGATAATCCGTGCCGTAACCGAATTCGTATGTCGCACCTCGCTTGAGCCGTTGACGAACGAAAAAATTGTTCAAACCGTTTACCGGCGTGAAAAAATCCGAATCCCGGAAGTCCACCGGCGCGGCGAATGTATCCACCAAGCTGCGGGCCAGACGGTCGTCTTGACCACCGAACAGCGAGACGCCGCCGACGGGGTCGAATTCACCCAGTTCCACGCCGGCAACCGCTTCGTTGATCAGCGGCGCGTAGCGTACGGCTTTGACATCGGGGCTGTTACTTAAGCCGATGTCGATGGCCTCGGCAAGCGTCAAATGCCAAGCCGGGGCCGCCTGATCGGCACGGTCGTCAACATCAACGGGGACGCCGCCATCAAGCAACGAATCCACTTTCGAAACGGAATCGCCATCCAGTAACGCTCCGCGATCATCCAAGCGTGACTTGCCTTGATCGGCCAAGGAATCGCGACGGGTGGGGGGCTGCCGACGATCCAAGCGTTTTGGCGTCAGCTTTTTCAAACGCCGCGGCGGTGGCAGCGGCGCGAGTTCGTTATCGTCCCGGTCGTTGTCATCCTGGTCGATGACGTTCGGGCCGTTGTCGTCCCGTTCATTCGCGCCACGCCTAGAATCTTCCAGGACAGACCGATCCGCTCGGTTGCCATTGTGCTTGCCAGCCGCCGCATCACGCTGACGGCGTAAGAACGGGTTCTCCTGAGGCCCACCGGGGTCATCCGCCAGCGACTCTGGTGCAACACCCCGTTCATGATTCCCCGAGTGATTCTCGGGACCCCGCAACGCGTGCGGGTTCTTGAGTTGACTCGGAAGCGAATCTTCCTCTTCGTCGTCGGGACCGGTTGTTTCGGACCCTCCTTTCTTGGGCGATTCGGGAACGCGTGTGGCTTGCCGATCCGGTGTCGGAACGTCTTTGTCTTGAGCAGTTCCCAAGTCTTCGCGGGATGGTTGGGATTTGTCCTGAAACGGTTCGGCTTTGTCTTGAAACGGTTCCACCAGCGGTGCGGTCAAACCGTAAGGCGATTCGTCACGTGGGTCGTCCAGGGACTCGCCTGCGGGCAGATCTCCGCCGGCGGATTTGTCGACTTCGGCTTCGTCCAGAACGCCTCGATCAGGCGCCGGCCGCAGCATTTCACCTCGTGGTTGGGTGGCCGGGGGCCGGATCGTCGGTGGTTTGGACTTCGGTGCGTCGAGTTTCGGTGGATCGGCTTTCGGTGGATCAGCTTTCGGCGTGGCATCGGAAGCGGCCGACATGGTCGATTCGCGATCGCCTCGGGGAAGATCGCCGCGTGACGCGGTTTCGTCCGTGGCGGCCAGCAAAAATTCGAGGTACCGATTTTTTCGATCCTCCCTGGCGTCTTCGCTTTGTGGGCCAGCGAGCCATTCGGCACCGGATCGGGAATCCGCCGCAGGATCATCCTGATGGAACGCCACCGAGCGAACGTCCGCGTCAACGCCTTGCACGTTCCGCTTCACCAACCGCGTGCCCCACCAGGCCACCGGCAACGCGACGAGCATCAATAGTAGACGTGTCTTGCGTGAACTCTTGATGCTTTTCATGGTCGCGGGGCAGCGATGGTAATGTTGGTTGGACCGAATATTCAGCCACTCCTTCGGAATGGACATCGAAACAAAACGCGCCGCGAGATCGGTCAATCGCGTTTTGCGGGAATAATCGGTACGACCCGAACAACGATGATAATTCGGAGAAAAACCATCCGGGTGGGCTGAAAATTTGCCGCAACCGATACAAACTGCACGGCAGCGAAGGATCGAACTGAACCATTCCGTGGGGACACCCCGCCGGTGACGCGGCAAAACGCGTTCCGCCGCCCGCATTTTCACAGGACGCTCGTTCCTGCCGTGACCGATCCTGCTGTGACCCAATCCGCCCTCGGTATTAACACCGCACTGGCGTCCCATGAGCGGCACTCGGCTGCGATGGCACACGCGGCTGCGACGGGCCATGCTGCTACGCCGAAACACGGGGATACGACAGGACACGGTGCTGCGACAGGACACGGGGATGCGAATGGCCGCTCGGTCCGCCGGATCGCTCACGTCACGTTTGGGTTGGACGTCGGCGGCTTGGAAACCCTGTTGGTCGACTTTGCTCGGCAAGCCCGCCCCCGGCACTTGGAAGCCACCATCTTTTGTCTGGGACAACCGGGTCAGATCTCGTCGCAAATTGAACAAACCGGTTGTGCGACCGAATACTTCAACGTCGCCGACGGCTTTCGGCCGTCGCTGTGGCCTCGCCTGGTTCGACGATTCCGGCGCGGCCGATTCGACGCCATCCACACGCACGACATTCGGCCGCTGATTTATGCGGCGCCGGCGGCGCGGTGGGCGGGTGTTCCGATTCGCGTCCACACCCAGCACGGCCGTGCCTTGGGCCAAACGCCACGCCAACGAAAGATCGTCAATTGGGCGTCTCGCAGTGTCACCGATTGGATCAGCGTTTCGCGCGATATCAATGACATGCTGCACGACGCCGGGGTGCGTCCGCAACGACAACAGGTGATCACCAACGGCGTCGATGGCCGCAAATTCGGCCGACCGCAGTTTGCTTCGCAGTCCACCACGTTGCTTCAGCCCAACACGTTGCCTCAGCCCAACGCATCGAACTTCGGTGGCCCCGTTGACACGCCAAACCACGCGAAGTCCGTCCTGTGCGTCGCCCGTCTGTC
>JBCCRW010000004.1:0-43901 GCA_039201055.1 Planctomycetota bacterium
AAGTTGATGCGGGCCACCGGGCTGGTCTGGGACGTGGTCGATTACCGGACCGCGTCGGAGAAGCGGTCCCGGGAAGCTTAAGCGCGACGAAGGCGGACCATCCGTTTGAACCGAAATGCGTCGCAGTCCAAAAACTGCGGCGCATTCGGCGGGGCCCTGTCAGGTTTCTCCGCCGCGCGAACGTCCGTTGCGGGACCAAGGGCGATCCTCTTTGCCCCGCCTAACCTCTTAGCCCCATCATTTTTTAACCCACCTAATTTTTTAACCCCCTAATCGCTTAGCCAATTTCCCCGGCGAGACCGTCACTCCCACCGATCTTTTCCAATCGCCGACGGGAATTATTTGACGCTGCAGAGGCTCTCGCCCGTCATTTCTGGCGGCTTTTCCAAGCCCATTAATGCCAACAAGGTCGGGGCGATGTCCGCCAACCGGCCTCCGGTGCGAAGCTTGCTACCCACAACCCGGGGATCGACCACGATCAGCGGCACGTCGAAAGTCGTGTGCGCGGTGTGCGGTCCGCCGGTCTCGGGGTCAATCATCTGTTCGCAATTGCCGTGGTCGGCGGTGATCACCAACGAACCACCGGCCTGCAGCACCGCGTCGACGATGCGGCCGCAGCAATCGTCGACCTTTTCAACGGCCTTGATTGCCGCTTCCAAGACGCCGGTGTGACCGACCATGTCGCCGTTGGCGAAATTGACGATCAACAACTCGCACTGGCCCTCGCGAATGTCTTGCAGCACCGCTTGGGTAATCCCTTCGGCGGACATTTCGGGTTTTTGATCATAGGTCGAAACATCGCGGGGTGATGCCGCCATGGAACGTTCTTCGCCAACGAACGGTGCGTCGCGATAATCATTGAAGAAGAATGTCACATGCGGATATTTTTCGGTTTCCGCACAACGGAATTGTTTGATGCCAAGGCTTGCCACGTAGTCGCCCAGGATGCACGGCATTTTGTCGGGCTTTTCAAAGATGACTTCCACCGGCAGCCCCGTTTCGTAGCCGGCCATGGTGGCGAAGTACAAATTGTCAATTTTGCCGCCCCGATCAAAACCGCCGCCATCGATCGCCGACCAAGCATCGTCGTCCAACACGAACGCTTTGGTGAGTTCGCGGGGTCGATCACCGCGATAATTCATGAACACAACGGCATCGCCGTCGGCAATCGTCGCCGGATCGCCGATCGTCGTCGCGGTGACAAATTCGTCTCCACCACGACTGGCGTCGCTGGGTTGGTCGTAATAGCCCTGGATGGCACTTTGGACATCCGCAGCCGTTTTTGATGAACCCTGCGTGAGTAGCTTGTAGGCTTCTTCGACTCGTTCCCAACGCAGGTCGCGGTCCATGGCGTAGAACCGCCCGATGACGCTGGCAATGCGTCCCACTTGTTGTTGGTCGATCATGCCTTGCAGCTGCTTGGCAAAGCCCAGGCCGCTGTTGGGCGACGTGTCGCGGCCGTCGGTAATCATGTGGATCGCCAGGCGGTTGGCGGGCAAGCCCGTGCGTGCGTAAAGATCAATCACCGCGCCGGCGTGTTCGGTGTCGCTGTGGACGCGACCGTTGGACATCAAACCCAGCAGGTGCAGCTTGCCACCGGTTTCGCGGATGTGGTGGATCGCGCCGACCAGGGCCGGCTTTTCGAAGAATGATCCGTCGCGAATGGCGCGGGTGATCCGCATCACCTCCTGGTCCACAATCCGGCCGGCGCCGATGTTCTGGTGCCCGACCTCGCTGTTGCCCATCACGCCGGCGGGCAGCCCGACGTCCTCGCCGGACGTTTTGACCAACACATGCGGGTATTCGGATTCCAGACGATCGGCCACGGGCGTCTTCGCCTGGACGATGGCGTTGGCGTGGTCCTGATTGGGGTCCGGATTTTGCCCCCATCCGTCTCGCACGATCAGGACCACGGGGCGGCGTTTTTCACTCATAAAAATTGTCGGTTGCGTGGAGGCCGGTGAAATAGCTGGGGTCTTGTTGCGTCCGCGGCAGGATCGTAAACCACGGTGGATTCACGACAAGTGGCCCGAATTCGACCCCCTTTTCCGTAGCGAAGATTGTTTTGGCCAAACCCGGTCCGATCCTGTACCGCGACAACGCGAAAGGCGATGGCGGGAACGCCACCCAGCAGCGGGTGCAGGTTGCTTCGTCGGAGGCAATTTTGCGTCGCTACGAAGCCGACCGAGTGACTTCGCCGCTGGCCCGAATCTTTGAATTCGCCAATGGCTGGCACGACCACGTCGATGCCGCGTTGGTGGTCGGCGATGCCGCTTCGCTGGATGTTTGCCGGGCGCTACTGGGCACGTTGTGTCAGCCGCTTCACAACGAAGCGACGCGGGCATCCCGGGGCAGCAAGCCGCGGATGTACTTCTTGGGTGACCGGCTGGACAGCGAACTGGCTCGCGGGATGCTGGACCGACTCGCATGCCGCGAGGATGTCCCACCGGCGGCGCGTGAAAATTGGTTGCTGGTTGGCTTGGCCAGCGATGAACTGAGTCCCGTGGTCATCGAAAACTTTCGCTGGTGCTATCGGCAATTGCCAAACTTGGGACAAGCCAATCGATCGACATGGATGATCGCCGGACCGCGTGGACATGAGATGCTGGACGCCTTGCAGCTGGCAAACACATCTTCGCACCCGAGCTGGGTGCACGACTCCGTTGACGCAAGCGTTGATTGCAACGTGTTTTGCACGATGACCTTGCTACCGGCCGCCGTTGCCGGTTTGGACTGCGTGCAGTGGATGGAGGGGGCCGCGGCGGCAAACCGGATGGCCGGTGAGGCGGACGGGAAAAACCAGCCCGCGTTTGCTCTGGCGTCTCTGCAGGCGAGCTCCCACGCGCGTCGGCGCCGATTGGTTGCCGGTGACGCGGCGCTGATCGGGTGGGGCGATTGGCTGGACCGTCGCTGGCAGGTCATCCAAGCTGCCAATGGATCGAACCATCCCGACGGCTTCGATTCAGGGCACGATGAAGAATTGGAACATCATGTCGTCGCACGGCGCTCGCGCACAGACTCGATTGAGTTCGAGACACGGAACTGGACGCAGCTCAAACTGCAACAAAGCGAGGAACGTTTTGAAGCGTCGAAGTCGCCGGCCAGTTTCATTTCATTGCCGTTTATCGACCCATTTTTTCTGGGCCAATGGCTGCAATGGATCCAGCTTGCCGATCACTTAAACTCTGTTGCAATCGGGTCCCCGGGAATTTCCGACATTGGGTGAGTCGGAAAGTGGGGCCGCACTTCGTTCCGCCAAACCCGAAGCTTTTGGCGGGATCGAGCCATTCCCATCATGCGAGCATCTTTCGCGAGTCGCGTCTTTGTCGCACCCGGCCGGACGCTCGCTTCCTGCCACATCCAGCAACTCTGATCGACGTTTTATGTCTCGCATTGACGACCTGTTTTCGGATTTTCGTACCCGTGGCGAAAAGGCGTTCATGCCCTTCATCACCGCGGGGGATCCGAGCATCGAAGTTTCGGAACTTGTGCTTCGCGCGGCCATCGACGCGGGTGCGGATTTGTGCGAGGTCGGGATTCCCTACAGCGATCCCATCGCCGATGGGCCGGTGATCCAGGCGTCGTACCAACGCGCCCTGGATGCGGGTTTCAAGTTGGATCATGCCCTGCAGATGGGTCAACGTGTCCGTGCCGATGTCGCAACGCCGCTGGTGACAATGGTCAGCTATTCGATCATTCATCGGATCGGTATCGACAGCTATTTGGATCGAGCGATCGCGGCGGGCTACGACGGCGCGATCGTGCCGGATTTGCTGGTCGATGAAGCCGAACCGATGTCGCTGCGTTGTCGGCAGCGAGATTTCGCGTTGATCCAATTGGTCACACCCACGACGCCTCGCCAGCGACAACTTCAGATCGCCGAATCGTCCTCGGGGTTTCTGTACTACGTCTCGGTGACCGGCATCACCGGCGAACGGAAGACGCTGCCCAAGGACTTGGCCGACAACGTGGCGTGGCTGCGGGGGCAAACCGAACTTCCGATTTGTATAGGTTTTGGCATCAGCGGTCCCGAAACGGCGGCTCAGCTTGCGCCCGTCGCGGACGGATTGATCGTCGGTTCGGCCTTGGTACGCCGTGTGGCTGAAGCCGGTACAGGCGAAATGGCGACCGAAAACGTGCGGAAATTTATCGAACAGATCAAGGCATCGATGCAACCGGCATAACCGGTTCCTTTTCCCAGTCAGCACTTGCGTTCTGAGCGGCAATGTTTCACGAGGCCGCGTTTCTTACCCAATCCGCGTGCTAACTTTCCTTGCCCGATTGATCTGCCGGCTTTTGAACCGCTGGACTTGAGGTACCCGATTCCCCCAACGCACGGGCCGGGGAATGAGTGCGGGTCCCTTGAGACTTTTGACAATCTTTCCAAGCAAGGAACGACCATCGCCATGTCGACGACCGCCAACGACGCCAACGCCACCGCAAACGTCAAACCTGTTGTGACCCTGGATCGCCGTCGCGAAGAAAGACGTTCCGGAAATGCCGAGGCACTCGACAGCGGCATGATGAAACAGCCGCGTCGCAAAGCAAACCGTCGCCGTCACATCGATCCGACCACCTGCGAACGCGATTACAGTGACTGCGAAGTGGAATTTATGCGAGCGATGGATGACTACAAGCGGCGTGCCGGACGCATGTTCCCAACCTGCAGCGAGGTTTTGGAAGTGATTCGTGAGTTGGGCTACCGCCAACTGACCGACGATCAAATCGTGGCACTGGGCTTGGACGAAGTTGAAATTGGCGATGAAGGTTCCGCCGAAGCAGAGTTGCGCGAAGACGACAACGATTCGGTCGACGACGTCGAAGTCTGATCGACGGCACAGGGATCAAAACAGGTAGCCGCCGGTAATCAGTGAGCGGCGAGGCGGTAGCCGCCGGTATCCGGTGCCGAGACCGGCGGCGAGTGCCTCGTCACTCACAAGATATCGGTGGCGAAGAAACCGACGCCGGCTGGGCGAAGAGTCCCCAGGTTTTGCAACACAACTGAGGCCTCGGAAAGGCGAGCTACTGAATCATTGCAGGCGCTTAACGCTTCGTTGGCAACAGAGTGATCAGGCCATGCTGGGCGGCGGTTTGAATCAATTCAACCCGATTGTGAACGTGCAGTTTTTGCATCAAATTCGCGCGATGCCGCGTCACCGTGTTGGGGCTGATTTGCAACTCTCGCGCGATCGCGCTGTTGGTCAAACCTTCGGCGATCAAGTGCAACACCTCGCACTCGCGAGGCGTCAGATCGGCGTCGGCCCATTGACATTCGCGAAGAGATTCCGGGTCGATGCTTGAACTGATGTAGGAATGACCGGCCATGACCTGCTCGATCGCTTCAAACAGTTCATCGTCCATCGCGTGCTTGACCAGGTACCCGTTGGCGCCGGCGGAAATCGCCTGCGACACAAACTGGACATCGTCGTACATCGAAAGGACAAGGATTCGCAGAGACCGTTTGGTTTCACGAATCCGCCGGATGACCTCCATGCCGCCCAAGCGTGGCATCGCCAAGTCGACAATCAACAGTTCGGCGTCGACATCGGCGGCCCGGTCGACGGCATCGATCCCGTCGGTCGCTTCGGCAACGACCTTGTACCGGGCTTCCTGGTTCAGCAGCGCCGCCAAGCCACTGCGTACAAGATTGTGGTCGTCGGCCAGAATGATGCGTCTTAAGCCGTGCATGAGTGATTCCCCTTCGACGACGCCGAGATTTGAACTTCCGCTGGGGTTTGGGCCTCTGCTGGTGTATGGGCCTCTGCTGGGGGCCAAGTCATGCGGATGCGGGTGCCCCAGCCGCATCGTGATTCAACATGAAGTTGCCCGCCGACCATGGCGGCGCGTTCGTACATGCCAAAAATGCCCAACCCCGGCGTCAACGGATCGAATTGAAATCCGGCACCGTCGTCTTCAATTTCCAGGCACCACAAAACAGGCGTTCGCGGGCGGCCTGCCGATTCCGACGCTGACCCTTCCGGCCGCAAGCGGATCGTGACTTGTTTTGCCGATGCGTGCTTGCCGACATTGGTCAGGCTTTCTTGAACGATTCGATAAATCGCGATCTGGGTTTCTTCCGAGGTACGGGGCCAGACTGAAGCGTCCAGCTTGACGATTAAACCGCTGGAGCGACGAAATTGGTGCACCAGTTGTTCGACCGCGGCTTTCAATCCCAACGAATCCAGCGTTGGCGGACGCAGGCCCTTGGCGAACTCTTTCAAACGCGTTGTCGAACCGTTGACTTGATCACGAAGGTCACTGAGCACCTGCCCCGCCACGATCTGGCAGGGCATTAGGTGACGGGCGAGCAATTGCAAACGCAGTTTCAGACCGATCAATACCTGACCGGTTTCGTCGTGGATTTCACGCGAGAAGCGTCGGCGTTCCGCCTCGAGATGACGGACATGCCGCGCCGCCAATTCTTGACTCTGCTGATGGCTTTGGTTCAGTTTTTGAATCATGCGACGATTCTCGATGGCGCCGGCAGCCATCGTTGCCATCGACTGCAATAACCGTGCTTCATGTGGCAAGAATCGGTCGCCGCCGATGTGGTGGTGCAGTTGGACGAAGCCGAGTGCGTTGTCGGCTACACCGCGGATCGCCACGCCGACGCTAGCGCCAATTTGGAATGCGTTTTTCCATTCCGGTTCGGCCGTTTGGCTGACCGGATAATTGGCCGTGATGATGGGCTGGGCTGAATTCAAGTATCGACCCGGGTCACCCTCGTCGCGGTTCCACGACCTTGGGTCGGAATACCAATGATCGTTGTGGTACACGCCAACGCCGACCACTCGCTGGTCTTGGCCCACCTGGTTGTCGACTTCGTCGCCTTCCAAAAAGCCGGCCGTCCCGCCGTCGGCGTGCAACAACCGGCACCCGGCAACGACCAGCCGTTTGGCGATCAACGTCGCCGCACCCAGCTCGGGCGTATCCATCTGTAACAGCGATTGTTGAAATTCGAATAAGGTTTCCAGCAAATCAATTTCGGAATCATCGCGTTCGCGAAAACGCACCGGTTCGCTGCCTCGATCGCCCATGCCGCTTCAATCTGATCGTGAGATTGTCATGAATCGCCCACACCCGTTATTTGAACCGTTTGTCGCAGGATGTTCAAACAACTCCCTTCCCCATCGGTGCCGATGGGCGACCGTCGCTCAGGCCGGTTGGCACAGGTTGCGATGGCATGCCCGCAGGTATTCGAACCAGTCTTCGAAACCCTGCCGTTTTTTGGACGACGTTTCGAAGGTCCGCATTCCCGGTCGCACGCTGGCAATGTTTTCCAGTGCCGTGTTTTTGTCGAATTCGCAGACCTCGGCGAGGTCCATTTTGGTGATGACGGCGACGTCGGACGTGTTGAACAGCCCGGGGTATTTCAGTGGCTTGTCTTCGCCCTCGGTGACCGACAGCAGCCCGACGCGAACCGATTCGCCGAGGTCCCAACTGGTCGGACAAACCAGGTTGCCAACGTTTTCAATGAACAAATAGTCCAGTTGTTCCAGGTCGAATTTTGGCAATTCCCGCTGGATCATGTCGGCTTCGAGATGGCAGCACCCGTGCGTCATGATCTGCACCGCCGGTGCGCCGCTTGCGGCCAACCGGCGGGCGTCGTTGTCGGTTTCTAAATCGCCCACGATGGCGGCGACACGGTCGCCCGCGGCCATCATTTGGGTCAGCGTTTCGGTCAGGAACGTGGTTTTTCCGGTGCCGGGACTGGAGACCAGATTCACGACGACGACGCCCGCGGCTTCAAATTGATCTCGCATTTGGCGGGCCAGCGTGTCGTTGGCCTTCAAGATCTTGGTGCGAACTTCGAGAATGCGTGGCATGGCTTTGGGTCGGTGGTGTGAGGTGATGAATTTCGTACTGATTCGTTGTCTTCGTGGGTATGGCGACCATTCCCATCGCCAAGCAAACGATCCCGTGTCGCTAGACGGTGGGTTGATCCGCGGGCGCATCCACCCATTCCAGATGGTCCAGGTCCAGTTCTTGGCCTTGGCGGATGTCGGCCGAGGGTGTGTCACAGATCGGGCAACGAAATCGCTGGATGCCCGGCAACGTGACTTCTTGATCGCAAGGGGTGCAAAAGATGCGAACCGGCAACGTTTGGAAAACCAATTCCGCATTGGCCAAGCTCGTGTCGGCGGTCATCATTTCGAAACTGAACTTCAAAGCGTCCTGGTGAACACAAGACAACGCGCCGACACGCAGATGCAGCCTGACGATTTGCCCAGCGTTGATTTGCTGAGTGCCAACTTGCTCATCACCGAGCGTATCCAGATGCGATTGGACAAGGTCGATCAAATTTCGCGCGATCGACATCTCATGCATCTTTGACTTCCACCGGCTTGAGATGCTGTGCGAACTCTTTGGCAAACGCCAACCCAAAACTCATCGAGGCTTGCACATCGGGGTCGCGCATCGCTTTGAGCAAGCTAAAGATGCCGCCGACTTTGGGAACGGGTTTGGATGCAACCGATTCAAAGGTCTCGGCGCCGACGCGACCGAAGTGGCCCAGCGTTCCGACAACTTTTGCATCCAACATGCCGCTGTCGACCATGGACTTGCCGGCGTTGATGACGGTCGGAAAGTTTTCAAAAACGTGCTCCGATGCCATGAGTTGTTCGGTCGCTTTCTTGACCTTGGGCAACATTTCCATGAACTGAATAAACTGCTGCGGGTCGATTCCGCCGGTGCCATGTTTCAGTTCGCCGACCAAACCGGCGACGTTGTCGATGACCGTTTCGCCGCGTCCCAAAAAATCGTTCAATGAATTCAACATGAACAAAATCATGGGTAGTTTGTCGACCAACTCGTTCAGCATCGCCAGCGTTTCCGGCTCCGTCAAACGACCGAGTACCTCGGATGCTTCCAGGGCGTCGGCATCGACCTGATTAACCGCCTGCGACAGCCGCTGCGGAAACGTTTGCGATGCGGTTTCGGTTTCGTTGGGTGCGATCATCGTCGTCCTCCGGGTGCGCGGGCGTCGACCTCGCGTCGACATCATTCTTGACCGTCGCAGATTGGGAAAATCGAATCAATGGTATGAACATGCTATTGTGAAATCTTCCGCAATGGCCGAAAAAGCAACTTAGCGTCGAGCTTGTCGGTTGAAATTGTCACCGAAATGGCTCATTCGCATTTTACGGTGTGTCGCGTGTCGGGGCGTCAAAAAATCCCGCTGGGCGGTGCATCACACGCAATTCGAGCTGATGGGGAACCTGCCGATGGCGTCTCTTCTTTGGTTGCAGGGCGGTGCCTGCAGTGGCAACACGATGTCGTTTTTGAACGCCGAGGAACCCAGTGCTTGTGACCTGGTCACCGACTTTGGGATCGACGTTTTGTGGCACCCCTCGCTGGGCATGGACATGGGCGAGAACGTCCAAAAGATGCTTCGTGATCTGACGTCCGGAACCAAGCCGCTGGACATCTTTGTCTTTGAGGGCACCGTGATCATGGGGCCCGAAGGCACCGGCCGGTTCAACATGTTTGCCGATCGGCCGATGAAGGATTGGGTGACCGAATTGGCGTCGCAGGCCAACGCCGTTGTCGCGTTGGGCGACTGTGCGTGTTGGGGCGGTATTCCCGCAAACGCACCCAACCCGACCGAAAGCATCGGGCTACAATACCTCAAACGCGAATCCGGTGGCTTCCTGGGTGCGGATTTTCGGTCCAAGTGGGGGCTGCCGGTCATCAACATTCCGGGCTGTCCGTGTCACCCCGATTGGGTCACGCAAATTTTGGTGGCGATCGCCAGCGGTCGCGCCGGCGACATCGCGCTGGATGAACTGGGGCGCCCGCAAACGTTCTTCAAAACGTTCACGCAAACCGGTTGCACGCGCGTTCAATTCTTTGAATACAAGCAGTCGACGATGGAGTTCGGCCAGGGAACCCGGACGGGTTGTTTGTTCTATGAATTTGGCTGCCGTGGGCCGATGACCCATTCGCCATGCAACCGGATCTTGTGGAATCGCCAATCGTCCAAGACGCGTGCGGGCATGCCGTGTACGGGATGCACCGAACCCGAGTTTCCGTTTTATGACTTGGCACCGGGGACGGTCTTCAAGACGCAAAAAATCACCGGGGTGATTCCACGTGACGTTCCCGCCGGGACCGATCACTTGACCTACATGGCGCACGCCGCCGCGGCCAAGGTGGCGGCACCGGATTGGTCCAAGGAAGACATGTTTGTGGTGTAGCGATCAGGCGGGAAAGGTGTCTGATGCTTGTTCTCAACTTCGCCTCGGAGAGGCGAGCTACTGAATTGGTTTTCGACTGGCGTTTCTAATCCATTCTTCTCATTTGTAGTTCAGGTTTTCATCATGGCCACCGTGACGCCCGCACCGGGCACAGATTCCAACGCCGCCGCCAAACCGATGCGGATCAGTCCGCTCGGGCGTGTCGAAGGCGACCTGGATCTGAAACTTGAAGTCACCGGCGGCGTTGTCACCAACGCGTGGACCGAAGCGAGCATGTTTCGCGGCTTCGAGATCATTTTGAAGGGTAAGGATCCGCAAGCCGGCTTGATTGTCACGCCTCGGATCTGTGGCATTTGCGGCGGCAGCCACCTGTTCAAGGCGTGCTACGCGCTCGACACGGCATGGCGAACCCACGTGCCAAGAAACGCCACGCTGGTTCGTAACATCGCACAGTGTTGCGAAACGCTGCAATCGATCCCACGCTGGTTTTACGCGTTGTTCGCGATCGACCTGACGAACAAAAACTACGCCAAGACACCGGAGTACGACGAAGTTGTGCGACGTTTTGCACCCTTCGTTGGCACGTCTTACGAAAAAGGCGTAACCCTGTCGGGCAAACCGGTGGAGGTCTACGCGATCTTTGGCGGTCAATGGCCACACAGCAGTTTCATGATTCCCGGCGGCGTCATGTGTGCGCCCAACCTTGCCGACGTGACGCGTTCGATCGCGATTTTGGACTACTGGAAACGCGAATGGCTCGAAGCCACGTGGCTTGGCTGCAGCATCGAACGTTGGATGGAAAACAAGACGTGGGATGACGTGTGGGCATGGGCGGAGGAAAATGAATCGCAGGCCAATAGCGATTGCGGATTGTTCCTTCGCTTTTCCAAAGCCATCGGGCTGGACAAAATCGGCCAGGGCTGTGGCAAGTTTCTGGCGACCGGCACGTACTTCGACCCCGAGCGATACGAGCATCCGACGATCGAGGGTCGCAACGATGCCTTGATCGGCCGCGCCGGGATCTATGACGGCCAAAAGCATCATGACTTTGACCATTTGAACGTTCGCGAATCGGTCGCGCATTCGTTCTTCAAGGGAGATTCATGTTTGCATCCGTGGGAGGGTGTGACCGACCCGATTGATCCGGCGGACGGAATCAAGAACGGCAAATACAGTTGGGCCAAATCGCCTCGTTATGAAATCCCCGGCATGGGTTCGATGCCGATGGAAGCCGGACCGCTGGCACGCCAAGTCATCGCGGGACGCGAAGGTGAACTGGACCATCAGGATCGCGACGGATTGTTCATGGACGCGATTGCAAAATCGGGGCCCAACGTGCTGACGCGCGTGATGGCGCGGATGCACGAGGCGTGCAAGTATTACAAGCTGGCCCAAAAATGGTTGTCCGAATTGGACCTGCACGGCGACTTTTACACCAAGCCGGTCGAACATGCGTCGGGTAAAGGTTTCGGCGCAACCGAGGCCGCTCGAGGTTCGCTGGCCGACTGGATCGTGATCGAAGACGGCAAGATCGAAAACTACCAAGTCGTCACCCCAACGGCTTGGAACATCGGGCCGCAAGATGGGAACGACGTTCGCGGGCCGATGGAAGAAGCGTTCATCGGCGCACCCATCGTCGATCCAACCGACCCGGTCGAAATGGGTCATGTCGCCCGCTCGTTTGATTCGTGCATGGTTTGCACCGTGCACGCGTACGACGGCAAGAGCGGTCGGGAATTGGCACGTTTTCAAATTGGTGAAATGGGGTGAGCCCGTTGGACATCGAAACCCAAACCCAAACCGTCGGCAACGCGGAAACCGACACACTGGCGGATTTCGACCCCTCGGTGCCTTTGGCCCCGCCGGTGGAAACCTTGATCATCGGTTGCGGCAACCTGTTGCGCGGCGACGACGCGGTCGGTCCGATCGCGATCCGCCGAATGTGGGAAATCGGATTGCCCGATCAGGTTCGCTGTGCCGATGGCGGCACCGGCGGGATGGACGTGGCGTTTCAAATGCGTGGCGCCCGACACGTCATCCTGATTGACGCTTGTTGCAGTGATCATCCGCCGGGCACGCTGTTTGAAGTTCCCGGTCACGAAGTCGAAAATTTGCCGCCATTGTCGGGTTTGAATTTGCACGCGGTTCGCTGGGATCATGCAATCGCGTTTGGGCGTTGGTTGCTAAAAGACGAATACCCCGAAGACGTGACGGCCTATTTGATCGAAGGCGGATCGTTTGAAGTCGGTGATCCGTTGTCGGAAAAAGTCGACGCGGCCGTGGATCGTTTGGTCGATCGGATCGCCAGTCAATGGGAACGCAAATGATGGAAGTCGCGGTGCCCTCAACAACAGCCCAGTCCAAGTCCAAGGCCAAAACGGTGTGCTTGGAATTGACCGAACATCGTTACTTGCGAATTCCGGCGGCGATCGCGGAGCGTTTCTTTCCTGGCGGCGTCTTTGTGCCGATCGTCCGTCCATCGGGCCTGCACTTGATTCCCACCCGCGGGGCCGCGGCCGGCGGTTTGATTTTGAAGCAGCGGAATTTGGCTGGCGACCGAGTTGTGTTGCTGGACGAAGTGATCCGCGAGAACCAACTGGACCTGGCGGCCGGCGCGATCGAAGCAACACCCAATTCCGTGCACGGCGGATTAACGATTCAAATCGTCGCGGACGAACCCTGAATCACGACCCGCCCCATGCATCCGATCGAAGGCACCACCGCGGTTCGGTTGGAAAATGGCCGCTGGGTCGTTTGGTTGAACATTCAATCATGGAGCGAATCTTCCGGCGACACGGAAACGTCCGGCGACGAACACCCGATCGAAAACGACTGGCGACGCATCGCTGATTACGACACCCAATCCCAAGCCGAAGTCGCCGCCCGTTGGATCGGTCGCGGCGTGAATCGGCAAGCCCCGCCGCCAAGCGGATTTTAAATTCACAAGGTTTTTCCATTGAACATCGCAACCCACCTGCATTCGTCACAGCCGATCGGATTGCATCGGCACGCCGCGCATTTTTGTTTGCTGCCGTTCGCCAAAGATGTCGACTCAAGCGTCATGCAAGCGTTGATGCGGGGCGAATTGCCAATGCTTGACGACTTGCCGGCGTCGTGGCGTTTCTTTCACCATGCCGCCAACAATCGTCCCGACAAGGCGATCGGTTTGCTGGTTGGCGATGACCCCATCGTGTCGCTCAATCGCATGGTGTTGACCGGTGAATCGACTCCTTTGGCGGCGGAGAGCGTCCTTCATCAAGCCCTCGCATTTTCATTGGGGCTTTCCGACCAAACGCCTTCACGCCAAACCCCTTCACCGGAGCGTTTGTCCGATGCCCTGCCCGTTGAATTGAGCGCCTGGATTGGCTCGGTCGCCGCGACGGCTCAGATGATCCAGGGCCACATGGAAGACGCTTGCCAGGGTTTGTTGTCGGCGGCCGAATCGTGTCACGTCGCTTCGCCCGTTTTGGCGGCACTGCTGCACGCCCAAATCGCGTCGTTGGTGCCCAACCCCGTGCATCAAATGCAGCAGATGCAGGCCGCGATTCGGCTGGCCAGCGACGCGGCGCCGCGTATTGTCGCGGAACTGCATCTGGCACTCGGCGCGATCTACCAGGCCCGCGGCGGCACCGCCATTGTCGAAGCGATCCGCACGTATCAAACCGCCCTGCAAACGGATATCGACGAACAAGCCGATGTCGCCCTGATGGCCGAGCTTCAGAACAACTTGGCGACGTGTTTTCTGGCGACCGATGACGGCAACCATTTGCGAGCCGGCATCGCGGTGCAAACCCTGCGTCACGCCCGGGCGTTGATTTGCGACGAACAACACAACGAATTGTGGGCGCGGATCACGACCAACCTTGCCGGAGCACTCGTTTACGCACCGTCCAGTCATCCGCAATCGAATTTGACCGAAGCGGTCGAGTTGTACGAGGAGTTGCTGCAAATTCGGGTCCGCGACAAAGATCCGGTCGCCTACGCGCGCACCTCGCTAAACCAGGCCAACGCGCTGGCGCATCTGGGCATGTTTGGCCCGGCGATGGAAAAGGCCGCCGAGGCCCACAAGTTGCTGCGGGCCCACGAAGAGGTCGCCGCCGCCGAAGCCGCGGCGGAATTGATCGAGACGATTCATCAGGCCCGTGCGGATGCAAATCGGCAGGCGGACGCAAATCATCAGGCAGACCCGAATCAGCGAGCTCATTTAGCCCAACCATCCGCTGCACCGGAGGCCGTCCATGGATCTGCATGAAAGACAGCAATTTGATTTCCTATTGCACACGGCCGTGGAACGATTTGTCGCTCGGGTCGAGGAACGCCACCGGGGTGCCGAGACGGCGCTGGCGCTTTGGAACGAGGATTCCAATCAAGCGATCTTGCGTGATTTCGTCGACGCCATCTTCGATGATTTTTTGTTGACCAGCGTCGACGGAGCCTGCTTCATCCTGCGCTCGCTGAAGTCGAAACCCTGCGCGGAAGCACCCGCCGAAGACGAAACGATCGAAACGTATCTGATTCGTCTTGCCAAATCACACTTCAGCGAATTGCTCGGCAAAAAATCCCACGAAGCGCTGCAGCAACATTCGAGTTATCAAAGCATCTAGCTATCTATTTCTAGCCAAACACTTGCGCCGTTATGTCCATCCCCACGCTCACCGTCGATGACTTCGAACAACTCGCCCGCCGGGTTGACGAGACCGTTGCCGATGTCCGCAAGCTCAGTGCCGACGCGCGGCGAAAATCGTTGGCGATGAAGTCCGCGGTGGAAGAATTCCACAAGCTTGGATTGACGCGAATCGTCAAAGCGATGAAAGCCAACGACGCGGCTCGCGAGGTGTTGTTTACCTTGGTCGACGATCCCGCCGTCCACACCTTGTTCGCGATGCACGGTTTAATCCGTGCGGATTTGTCGACGCGCGTCTATCGAGTGATCGACATGATCGCGCCGCACATTCGGTCCAGCGGTGGCGAGGTGAGCGTGGTGTCCGTCGATGGAAAGATCGCCACGCTGATGATGCAGTCCAGCGGTGGTGGCTGTGGAGGAAGCGACGCGAAGTTGCAGCCGGCGGTCGAAGAGGCGCTGCGGGAACACGTGCCGGAGATCGAATCGATCCGCTGGCAAAACCCGCCGGCCAGTTTGGTGCAAATCGGAATCGGTGTCCCGAAGGATTCACAGTCATCCTTGCCGATCGCAACACTTGGCGTGAACACGACGTCGGCCAACACCAATTCCGCCAGCACCGATCCCGCCAACACCACGCCCGCCAACACCACGCCCGCCAACACCACGCCCGCCAACACCGGCGATTGGTTTCCCGGGCCGGCGGTTTCGGAATTGTCGGCCAAACTTCCGCATGCCTTCAAAGCCGGCGGTCATGAAGTGCTGGTGCTGCTTTCCAAAGCGGGGCCCCGCGCGTTTCGAAACGCGTGTGCACATCAGGGCGTACCGCTGGATCGCGGACACGTCGACGTTGAAGCGGGAACGATCACCTGCCCCGCGCATGGCTTTCAATTCGAATGCGATTCCGGCGAATGCCTGACCGCTCCGTCGTGCCAATTGGAAGTCTTTCCGATCCGCCAGCGTGATGGCATTGTCGAGGTCCAGATCGCATGAAGGGGCCTGTGTTGCAAACCGTTTCGATGTCGCCGGTTCGGCCGACGGTCGACTTTCCCGACCCCACGTCGGGTTCCCGGTCGGCGGCGGTCTTCGCGTGGCTTGGTGCCGATTGCCCTTTTGGTCTGGCCCTGCCCAACGCCACGCCCACGGCATCGCAAATGTACGCCCCCCGTGGCGTCTGGATCGACGACGACCGATTGATCGTCTGCGACAGCGGTAATCATCGCGTGTTGATCTACCACACCGTGCCGACGACCGATCATGCGGACGCCGATGTCGTGCTGGGGCAAAGCGATTTCACCCGCGAAGGCAAGGGTTACGGCGTTGGTGATCCCACCCGAGGGTTGTTTTTGCCCACCGGTGTGATTGTGGTCGATGGACGATTGCTGGTCGCCGACGCATGGCATCACCGCGTGTTGGTTTGGAACGAAATCCCGGACCGCTCGGCAACGCCACCGGATTTTGCGATTGGCCAGGCGGGACTGGACCGGGCGACTGAAAACCGCGGTCGCGGACATGCCGATCGCGATAGTTTGTATTGGCCCTACGGCATCGCTTGGGATGGAACCCGATTATGGATCGCCGACACGGGCAACCGCCGCGTGGTGGGCTACGACGGTTTTCCGGAACCCGGCGCCATGGCCGATATCTTGATCGGACAGCCGACGTGGCAGTCCAGTGAAGAAAATCGCGGCGGCGAAGTCGCGGCCGACTCGTTTCGTTGGCCACACGACATCGCGATCGCTTGTGGTCAAACAGCATGCGGCGGATTGCTGATCGCCGACGCGGGCAACCATCGCGTGCTGGGTTGGGATAAAACTCCGGTGCAACACGAAGTTATCGAGGATGCGTGTGATCGTTTACTTGGCCAGAACGACCCCCACACCGCCCGTGAGTGGCCGTACGAACCGCCGGGACCCTCGCGTTTGCGGTTTCCCTATGCGGTTGACATCGACGACGACATCGCCGCGGTGGCCGACACCGCGAACAATCGTGTGCTGTTTTGGCGTTTGCCGATCACATCGGAAACCTTCGCGGCGGCCAGCGATGTGATCGGTCAATTGGACTTTTCCGGCAACGGGGAAAATCGCTGGGAACAGGTGGGCCGCGAAACACTCAGCTGGCCCTACGGGTTAAGTCTGCATCGCGGCCGCCTGGCGGTCACCGATTCGGGCAACAACCGCGTGATGCTGTGGGACGTCCAAGACATCGTCGCGAACAAAAACGTCTTGGACGAGGCGAAGGAATGTTACTGATCGGCCTATTATTTCGTGAGCGGCGAGGCGCTAGCCGCCGGTGCCGGTATCGGAAACCGACGGCTAGCGCCTTGTCGCTCACCGCTTCGGGTTAGTCCGGCGATTTGCATCGTGCCCAACAAACCAAAGACGATAAGCCCTCACTATTCGCTTCAAACTTCACTCTTCAAACTTCATTCTTCCCATGTGCTTAGCAGTTCCCGGAAAGATCGAAACCATCGACGAAGGCGGCCCGACTCGCATGGGCAAAGTCAATTTCGGTGGCGTGGTCAAAGACGTGTGTTTGGCGTATTTGCCCGATGCGGCCGTGGGCGATTACACGATCGTGCATGTCGGGTTTGCGATCAGCATCATTGACGAAGCGAGCGCCAAGCAGACGCTGCAAACCTTTGAAGATCTGGGCTTACTTGACGAAGAATTGGACGAACTACGGGAACTGGACGAACCACGGGAATTGGACGAACCACGGGCAACGGAAACCGAATCATGAAACACTTGACCGAATACCGTGACGGCGAAAAAGCCAAACGCCTGGCCGAGCAGATTCACCAGCGGGTCACCCGGCCCTGGGCGATCATGGAAGTTTGTGGCGGACAAACGCACTCGATCATTCGCAACGGCATCGACCAAATTCTGCCGGCGGAGGTCGAGATGATTCACGGTCCGGGGTGCCCGGTTTGTGTTACGCCGGTTTCGATCATCGATCAGGCCATCGCGATCGCGTCACGCCCGGACGTGATCTTTTGTTCGTTTGGCGACATGCTGCGAGTGCCCGGGTCCAAGCTTGATTTGTTAAGCGTCAAGGGTGCCGGTGGTGACGTGCGTGCCGTTTACAGTCCGCTGGACGCCGTCCGCTTGGCTCAAGCCCATCCCGATCGCGAAGTCGTGTTCTTGGCAATCGGTTTTGAAACGACTGCCCCGGCCAACGCGATGGCGATCAAACTGGCTCGCGATGCATCGGTCAACAACTTTTCGGCACTCGTTTCACACGTGCTGGTTCCGCCGGCCATCGAAGCGATCATCCAATCGCCCGGCAACCGTGTCGATGCGTTCCTGGCCGCCGGGCACGTGTGCAGCGTGATGGGTTTCCACCAATACCGGCCGCTGGTTCGCAAACATGGCGTGCCGATTGTGGTCACGGGTTTTGAACCGCTCGATCTACTCGACGGCATCCGCCGCACGGTCGCTCAGCTGGAACAGGGTCGCGCCGAAGTCGAAAACGCGTACAGCCGCGTGGTCACCGAAGCGGGAAACCGGGCCGCCCAAGCGGTGCTTGCCGAAATCTTTGAAGTCACCGATCGGGGTTGGCGTGGCATCGGCACGATTCCCGCCAGTGGTTGGAAATTACGCGACGAACTGGCGGCTTGGGACGCGTCGAAGAAGTTTGCCGTCAACGCAATCCAGACCAAGGAATCCAGTCGCTGCAGCGCCGGCAAGGTGCTGCGTGGTGCGATCAAACCGCATGAGTGTCCGGAATTCGGCAAAGGTTGCACGCCCCGCCATCCGCTGGGCGCGACCATGGTTTCCGGTGAAGGCGCCTGCGCGGCGTACTACAACTATGGCCGACTGGTCCAGTTGGGGACCGCTTCATGAAGGGCATCGCGAAACCGATCGACGCACCCGAGTTCGACTTTCAGGGTGCCGTTTGCCCGACCCCGCTTCGGCAGGACCAACACATCCTGCTGGGTCACGGCGGCGGTGGAAAATTGTCGGCCGAATTAGTGGAACAGGTTATCGCACCGGAGTTTGCCAACGATCACGTGCGGTCGATGGAAGATTCAACGATCGTGCCGGTCGCGGGAACACGCATTGCCATGTCCACCGACAGCTATGTCGTTCAGCCGCTGTTTTTTCCCGGCGGCGATATTGGGCAATTGGCGGTTCACGGTACGATCAATGACCTTGCCATGTCCGGTGCGACACCCAAATACCTGACGACAGGTTTCGTCATCGAGGAAGGCTTTGCGATCGACGATTTGCGAAGGATCGCCCGTTCGATGGGTCAAGCCGCGAAACGTGCGGGCGTGGCGATCGTCGCCGGCGACACCAAAGTCGTCCAGCGTGGGCACGGCGATGGCGTTTACATCAACACCGCCGGTGTCGGATTCATCGACGAAGAAATTCAGATTCATTCCAGTGGGGCTCGGGTCGGTGACGTGGTGATCGTCAGCGGCCCGATCGGAAACCACGGCATGGCGATCATGAGCGTACGCGAGGGCCTGGAATTCGAATCGCCCATTCAAAGTGACACGGCGGATCTGTCCGCGATGGTCCGATCGATGTTGATTGCGGCCCGGACTCCCAAGGGTTCGCAGGCACCCGAAGGTTCGCGGACGTTCGACGGTTCGCAGACGCTCGACGGTTCGCAGACGTTCGACGGTTCGCAGACGCTCGGCGGTTCAGCCATTCGCGTGATGCGCGACCCGACGCGGGGCGGTTTGTCCACCAGCCTGAATGAAATCGCGTCGTCGTCGCGGGTCGGCATTGAAATTGATGAAGCGGCGATTCCGATCGATGATCCGGTCCGCGGAGCCTGTGAGTTCCTTGGCTTGGACCCCATGGAGGTCGCCAACGAAGGCAAGCTGGTCGCCATCGTCGCTCCCGACCGGGCCGACGCGATCCTGCAAGCGATGCGTTCCCACTGCATCGGCGAGGCTGCAAAAATCATCGGCGAAGTCACCGCCGACCCCAACCACCTTCTAGTCGGACGGACCGCGTTGGGCGCACGCCGTGTTATCACGATGCCCATTGGCGAACAATTACCAAGAATCTGTTGATAAACGCCCACAGGTAGCCGGCCTTCGCCCGAAGCCGGACGGAGGACGTAACATGCGGTTCCGTGTTCTGGCGAACAACGGCTACACCAACTTTTTGATTCCGTGTTCTGGCGAACGACGGCTACTCCAACTTTTGATTCCGTGTTCTGGCGAACAACGGCTACACCAACTTATTGATTCCGTGTTCTGGCGAACGACGGCTACTCCAACTTTTTAGTTCCGTGTTCTGGCGAACGACGGCTACTGTTTGCTTTTCTCGCTTCCTTCCCTCGAAGAGTTACCCAGATGTTTCATCGAGTTCGCGTTCTGCTGTGCGCCGGCATGCTCGGCCTGGCACCGGCCATCAACCTGCTGGCCCATGAAGGCCACAACGGCCCGACGGTCGTTCCGCCCAGCCATCCACTGCACTCCGTCCTGGAACCGCAACATGCTTTGCCGGTCGTGGCGGTCGTCTGCACGCTGGCCATTGCCGCGCTTGTCATCAAACGTCGGTTCCACCGCGCGGCATCGAATTGACTGCCAAAAAAGCGTCCATCAAGGTTTCCCTGACGTGAAAAATGTGCGTCCGATGAAGATCCGTCGCAGTTGTTGTCCCCTACTCGAGGCAGCGTTAGAATCCCCGCCGATTTTGCCCATCGCATTTGGCATCAGGGAGCCGCGCTGTGATTCGACGACCCTTCTCTGGACGACGACGCCCATCTAAAGAGCAACGCCGCAAGCATTTGGAGCGTGCTCTTCACCGTCGCACGGCGATGTTTGAGGCGCTCGAAGCTCGGCGTGTCCTGGCCGCCACGCCGCTACCGGATCTGGAGTCGGTGGAACCCTTTGGTGGGCAAATCTTCCGAGTTTCGGAAGCCGCGAATTTCGACGCCGCGGGCGAGACTGACACGTTCACGGTTGATCTGGATCCGGGCCAAACGGCGTCGATTCTATTCCATCCGCAAGACGCTTCGATCCAGGCCAGCTTAGAAGTCCTTTCCCCCACGGCGGCTTCGTTGGGCATTCGCGCGGCGGCTGCCGCGGGTGATCGTGTTGGGTTGCAGTCGATCCCGATCAGTACCCCCGGGACGCACGAAATCAACGTGACCAGTCTGGTGGGTGTCGGTGGTTACGACATCACCTTCGTCTTGAATGCCGAAGTCGAAGACGAATTCTTCGGCGTGGACAACGGAAACGAATCGCTTGCCCAGTCGATCGAGGGTTCGGCGATCTCCTCGGGATTCGCCTCGGGTGATCGACTTGCCGTCACTGGTCTTGCGGAAGACGTCGATTACTACTCCTTTGGCTTGTCGGCCGGCCAATCGGTATCGCTGGTTTTGTCCGATGAAGGTGCCGAGGATTTGCAACTGGAGATCATCGATCCGGTGACCCTCCAGCCCCTCGCGCGAGGCGTTGATGGCGGCACCGGCGTCGATGAATCGATCGATGGTTTTGTCGCAACCCAGACGGCCGATTATCTGGCCGTGGTGCGGGGTACAAACGACACACCGTACTCGCTAGTTGTGACCCGCGATGCGGATTTTGATATCCAGTTTTCCGAAACCAGCACGGTCAACATCAGCGATACCGGCTTGCTTTATGGCGATGTCTTCGGTGGCGGATTGTCCGATGGCTTTGAATCGGGTGTGCTCGGATCGCAATGGACCGTTGGCGGAAATGGCCGAACCTTTTTGACGGGCGCGTTTGGGACGGCGGCCGGTTCCTTTGCGATGTTGATGGACAACGGCGGCGGTAGTAGTAACACCCGCAACAATGAAGCGACTTGGACGGTCGATCTGAGCCGCATCTCGGCCCCCGTTCTGAAGTTCTCGCACGCGGAATGGGGCGATGAACACACGACCTTGCCGCAAACGTTTACCGGCAGTGCTTCGGGCGATGGAATCGCTATCTCGGACAATGGGGTCGATTGGTACCGGATCTTCAACCCCGCCAACCAAAGTACGGGCGTCTGGCAAAACTTCGAAATTGATTTGGCGGCACAAGCGGCCGCTGCCGGAATGACCTTGGGGCGTGATTTTCAAATCCGCTTTCATCAAGTCGATAACTTTCCCCTGACGACCGACGGACGGGGCTGGGACGAGATCGAAATCCTCGGTTCGCGCGACGCGGCGTTTGAGTTCGATGTCAACATCGGCGACTCACTTGTTCTGGAGACGAAAACGCCCGGCGATGGTACCGGTGAACCCGCCAATGAATTGGACCCACTGCTGGAATTGTTCGATCCCAGCGGTGCCCTGATTGCCGCGAACAACAACGGTGCCGCCGATGGCCGCAACGCAATCATCAATCACTCGGCAACCACGGCCGGCACCTACACCGCGCGGGTTTCGTCGGCGACCGGCAGCGGTGACTTTGTGGTCAACGTCGATGGGGCAAGCGGAACGCACACGGCGCCGTTGGATGTGGAACAGATCAGCATTCCCGATGGAGACACGATCGCCGCGGCGCCCACAAGCATCGATCTGACGTTCTCGGATGCTCTGCTGCTGACCACGGTCGATGCGTCCGATTTCACGGTCAATGGGAATCCGGCCGACGGCGTCGGCTTTGTCGATGGGCGAACGGTCCGCTTTGACGTGACCAGTTTGATTACGACGGATGGAACTTACGATTTGGTGTTGGCGGCCGACGGGATGTCCAGTTTGGGCGGACAGCTGAACGGTTCCTTTGCCAGCACCTTGACGCTGGACGCAACCGGCCCCACCGTGATCGCGTCGTCGCTTGAAGCGTTGGTCTTGCCGCCCGGACCGCAAACGATCACCGCAACGTTCAGTGAAGAACTGGACGCCAGTGAGCTCGGTCCCGAAGACGTCACGCTGACTGAGAACTTCTCTGGCGATACGTTCTTTCCGTCCAGTTTCGTTTATGACGCCAGCACCGACCGATTGACCTTGGAATACCCGCCGCTGCGGGACGGCGACTACACGATCACATTCCAAAGCGGACCGGATGCATTTCAAGATCGGGTCGGCAATGGCTTGAACGGCTTTCCCAGTTCGCCGCTGCCGTCGGGGCAGGGCGACCCGGCCGCCGACGATTTTGTGTTTGACTTTGTGATCGATACCGACTTGGAAAATTTCCCGCAGCCGGGGAATGAGGAATTCGGTTTGGTCTTTAGCTCGGATGAGCAAAGCGCCTTTCACGAACCCGGCGACGTCGACCGTTTTGAAGTGACGCTGCCGGCTCGATCAACGGCCACGATTCTTGCCGTTCCCGAAGACGGTTCGGTCCAAGCGTCCATTTCGCTAAGCGATGCCAACGGAGTTTTGATCGGTGACGCTTCGGCATCCGCCCCGGGTGACCTGGCGTTATTGCAAACCGTGCCGATCACGGCCGATGGCGTCTACACCATCGACGCGGCAACGCTGGACGGCATCGGGCGGTTTCGCTTGCAGTTGTTCGTCAACACGGCACTGGAGTTGGAAGCCACCATCGGTGGTGTGAACGACTCGCTTGCTGATGCGCAAGACCTGGACGGATCGTTTATCGGGATCGATCAATCCCAACGCGGCGCGGTGATCGGGCAATTGCCCGAAGACGATTCCGAAGCCGCCCTGGAGGACTGGTATTCGTTCACCTTGAATGCGAACGACGCGTCCACGATCGCGTTGGACCTGCCGGGGTTCCAGCGGGGTGAGCAGATTGAGTTGTTTGATTCATCCGGCAACCTAATCGCGGCCGGCGAACAAATCAGTTCGAATCTTCACACGGTCATTCGCGATTTTGTTTCCCCCGCGGACGACACCTATTATGTTCGCGTGACGGCGGCCGACGGCGGATTTTTCGGCGAAGGCGGATTTGGTGACACCGAATACCGGTTGCTGGTCACCCGCAACGCGGCATTGGATGAGGAACCCAGCTTCTTCGACGATGACTTTGTCGAAGCCATCCCACAGGACATCTCGGTCACCAACGCGGTGCTGGCCGAATTCGTCAACGATGATCGCGACGAGTTCACCTTCAACGCCAATGCCGGTGACGTGGTCACGATCGCGACGACATCTTTTGGAATCGACCCCTTCATCAACCTTTATGATCCGTCCGGCACTTTGCTTGCTTCGGATGATAACGGTGGCTCGAACGGCATCGATGCCCTGCTAAGTTTTTCGATCACCGAGACCGGGACCTACACCGTCGAAGCGTTCGAGGTCAATTCGGATGATGGCGGGTATGTGTTGACCGTTGCCGGCACAACCGGGTCCGCGACACCGTTTGAAGTCGACGACGTTTTCCCCAATGACGGTCGTCGATTTTTCGCCCAGCCAAGCTTTGTGACGCTCGCCCTGAATCATCAGATCGATGTGGCAACGCTTGATGCTGGTGACTTGTTGATCAATGGAGTGCCGGCGAGCGACTTCTTTATCATCGACAGCCGCACGATCGAATTCCCGCTCCCGACGCTGGCCGAAGGCACGGTTGATTTGTCCGTCGTTGCGGGCTCGATCTCGGACCTGGCGGGTCGACCCATCGAAGCCTTTAGCAGCCAATTTGTGCTGGACCAAACGGCCCCTCGAGTCGTCCTTTCATCCGTCCAAAGTGGCGATCTACTGAGTGCCGGCGATTTGACGTTTGACTTTGAGTTCGATGAACCCTTGCGTCCGTCGGCGATCGATGCCGCCGATGTGCAATTGGTGGGCACCATTCTGGGTTCGATCGCTCCCGATAACGTGACCTACGATTCGGTCAACCAGCTGCTGACGGTGGAGTTCACGGGGCTGGCGGAAGATCTGTACCAACTGACGCTGTTCAGTGGTGACGCTGCACTGGAGGATCTGGTTGGCAACGATTTGGATGGGGAAACGCTCGCGTTTCCGATCGGCCCGAACGTTTCGGGTGACGGGATCGCCGGCGGGGATTTTGTCGTCGATTTCCAAGTCGACCAAACCACCGCGATTTTCCCGACGCCGCTGCAGCCAACGTCGCCACTGGGCAGCCTTGTTTACGGTGGCGCTGCCCAGGGAATTTTGGCAACAAGCGCAGACATCGATCGCTTTGTCATTTCGATCGACGGCAATCAAAACGCGTCGATTGTGGTTCGTCCGGAAGGCACGCTGCGTCCCCGCATCCGCCTGTTGGATGCATCGGGGACCGAAGTTGCGGCGGTGGACGCGGCGGCGCTGGGTGAAAATGGGCTGCTGGATGTGATCCCGATCGCTACTGGTGGGGCCTACGAGATCGAGATCAGTTCGATCGACGGCGCCGGTGGTTACGAGGTCGATTTGTTGTTGAACGGCCGGTTCGAAGGCGAAAGCGAATTGCTGGTTACCAACAATTCGATCGGCACGGCGGAGTCCATTGACGGGACGTCATTTTCACTGGGCGGAGCATCCGACCGAATCGCGGTCGTCGGGCAATCGGCCAGCAACGATGACGACCTGTTCGCCTTCACGTTGTCGGCCGGCGATTCCGCGTCGTTGTTTCTGGCAAGCGAGGATCCCTTGATCCAGCTGGAGCTTCAGGATTCCGCCGGCAATGCGTTGGCATTGGGCGTGGGTGATGCGGAGAACTTTGCGTTTTCGATTGACAACTTCATCGCGTCGACCACGGGCGATTTCTTTGCGCGTGTCCGCGGCGATTCGGCGGAACCGTACACCTTGCTTGTCACCCGCAACGCCGCATTTGATCGCGAACGAAACGACTCGTTCGACACCGATGGCTCGCAACTGCTGGTGCCCAACACAAGAGTCCTTGGGGCCATCAGTGGTTCGGCAGCCATCACGACCGAGACCGAACCCAACGACGATGGCGTGTTCGGTTTCACGCCCGCGGAGTTGGAACTGGCAAACGATCTGACGGGCAGTTTTCTGGAGACCAGCCCGGATAATTTCCAAGCCGTGGTCACCGGAACGATCAGCCTTGGAAGTGATCGTGACTGGGACCCGTTCCGGATTCTCGCGGGCCCCGGTGACACGATCACGGTCAACTTGGAAGGTGCGGACACATCGGCCGGGACACTGGGTGACCCGTTGGTGCGGTTTTATGACAGTGCGGGCAACCAGTTGCTTTCCAATGACGATGGCGGCGTCGGTCTGAATTCACGATTCACGTTTTCCGGCTTCGCCGCCGACGACAGCTATTACGTCGTGGCGGATTCGTTCAGTGGCAGCACCGGCACGTACACCTTGACGGTGGATTTGCAGACCACCAATCCAAAGGTCGGATCGGGATCGGATATCTATCGATTCGATGTGGTTGCCGGCGACACGGTCACGATTGAATCGACGACTCCGGGTGATGCCGCGCCTGAGTTTTCCAATTTGCTGGACCCCGAATTGTTCTTGATCGATCCACTGGGCGCCATCGTGGCCAGTGACGCGGGCGGCGCGAGCGATGGACGCAACGCCTTGATCAGTCATGTGGCGACCGAAACCGGCGAGTACTACGTCGAGGTTCGCTCGGAGGGCGGCACGTCGGGCGAATACACCGTGAACCTTGCCGGATCATCGGCGCCGCTGCGAGATTTTGTTGTCGACGCGTCATCGCCGACCGATGGTGCGTTGTTGTCGGCCTTCCCGGGAACCTTCGACGTCACCCTGAGCCAGCCGGTCTTGTTAACCACGTTGGAGCCGGGCGATCTGTTGGTCAACGGGATCGCCCCGGCCTCGGTTTCGCTCGTGGATGGCCAAACGCTGCGATTCGATATCACCTCCAGCGACACCGGTGATGGCGAGTACGAAATTTTGATCGCCGCCGGAGCATTCACCAGCATCTCAGGACGACCGGTCGAAGCCTTCCAAGCGGTGTTTGATTCCGATGCCACCGATCCGTTTGTCACCGCGAGCTCGGTGATCGAGAACGACACGATCAATCCCGGCCGGTTGACGTACCAAGTCGAATTCAGCGAGCAGTTGGCAGCGACCGAAATCGGCCCCGAAGATGTGACACTGGTGAACAACACGACCGGGGAATCGATTGTTCCCGCGGCGTTTAGTTTCGGCGCCCCGATTGTCAGCGGCGTGATCGCCGACGCATCATCGCAGCTTGATTTGACCGTCAGTGGTTTCAATCGTCCGGTCGCAAACTTGGTCGACGGTAGCGGAAACGCAACGACGATTCCCGATGGCAATCCCGGCCAGGCGGCGGGAATGTGGTTGTCCATTGGAAACGGATTCGTGTCCGGCAGCGATGTCGATCCCCAGGTGACATTTGATCTCGGAACCGTGCTGAGGTTGGATCACCTGTTGGTCTACAACTACAACGAAGCTTCGTTCTTGGGACGCGGCGTCAATGAAGTGGAGGTCCTGGTTTCGGACGATCAATTCGTCAGCGACACTCGGTCGCTGGGAGTTCAAAGCTTGGCTCCCGCCACCGGCAACGCCACCAATCCGGGGCAACGCGTTGAGTTTGATGGCGAAGAAGCCCGCTATGTTCGTTTCAACATTCTTTCCAACCACAACGGTTCGCAATTCCCGGCCGGGCTAACTGGAGTCGATTCCGATTTCGTTGGCCTGAATGAAGTTGAATTCTTCGCATCGCCGCTGGGTTCGAATTTGGATCGAACGGCAACGGTCACCTACGCATCGTTAAGCGAGGGTGACTACACGTTGACGCTTGATTCGGCGGCCGACGCTTTTCGTGACCGTCGTGGAAACCTGTTGGACGGCGGCCCCAGCTTCCCCTTGCCATCGGGTGATGGAACGCCCGGCGACGATTTCGTTGTCAATTTCACGGTGGACACCGGGACGAACGGCCTGTCGGATCCATTAACGCCAATCGAGCCGATCGGTTCCCTGATTTACCAGGGGACGCAGACGGGGCGGTTTGGTGTTGTCGGTGACGTCGACACGCTGACGGTGGACCTGCAAGCAGGTCAACAAATCTCCGTGCTGTTGGATCCGATCGATCCAACCATTCGCGGCGCCGTGGAAGTCTTTGATCCCAGCGGGACCTCGATCGGTGTTGTCCAAGCGGCTTCGGCGGGCGAGCCCGTCTTGATTCAATCGCTTCCGGTCACCAGCGCCGGTATGTATTCGGTCGCGCTCCGCGGTGTCGCGGGCCAGGGGGAATACTCCACAAGCTTGCAGTTGAATGCGGACTTTGAAACCGAAACCTGGTCGACCGAAATCAACGATGATTTGCTGTCGGCCCAGTCGCTCGAGGGGACTTCAAAACCGCTGCAATCGGGCGCCGACCGGCTGGCGGCGATCGGACGGGTGGTCGGAACCAATGCGGACCATTATCGCTTTACCCTGAATACCGGGCAACAAGCGAGCGTCGTGCTGACCGATTTGAACGAGGCACCCCAACTCGGACGTGTTGAATTGCTCGATGCAAGCGGGAGCGTGCTGGCGGTCGGAATCCAACAAGGCGATTCCATCAACATCGACGGTTTTGTCGCGGCCGCCGGTGGTGAATTCTTTGCACGAATCGCCGGTGAGGAACTGGATTACAGTCTGGTCGTCATTCGAGAAGCCCAATTTGATGCCGAGCCCAATGATGTTCCCAACGACGCACAACGGCTGATTTGGCAAGCCCGGGGCGGCGACCAGTTCAAGGCTCAAGCACTTGGTGGAATCAGCCAACAGGTGCGTTCGATCGAGCCGGATGATTATCCGGTCGGCAGCGATCTAACCAATGTCATTCCCGGCGTCACCCTGACGGTCGCGAACTCGGCGGGCGTCCCGAACGGACAGATTGTGCAATCGGTGACGGCGGGTAGCTTTGCATCGTCGACGGGAAGCCGCATCTTTTCGCGTGACGGAAACCCAAGCTGGAATTCAAATTCCGCCTGGTTGCGAGCGGACTTTGCCAATCCGGTATCCGAAGTCTCGATCGATGTGATCGGCGATGACTCCAGTGATCCCGGATTGCTGCGAGCCTTTGATGCCAGCGGCAACTTGCTGCAAGAAGTCGTGGGTTTCAATACATCCACAGGCAATCCGCAGACCCTGTCGATCAACCGATCATCAGCCGACATCGCGCTTATCCTGGCCTCGGGTCGGGGTGGCGACACGGCCGGACTTGACAACTTGATCGTTGAAGGCGACGCCGCCGACAACTTTGTTGTTTCCCTGGAGGCGGGAGACACGATCGAATTGGGCACCGCGACACCGGGTGATCAAGCCGGTCAGCCGGACAATGCCTTCGATCCCGCGCTAGCGTTGTTTAATGATGCCGGATTCCTGGTTGCCCAAGATGACAACGGCGACGTGGACGGCCGCAATTCGCGAATTGTCTACACCGTTCCCAGCGGCGCCGGCGGCGATTACGTGGTCAATGTGACCGGGCAAAATCGCGGTCCCTACACGCTGTTGCTCAGCCGCACATCAGCCGCGTCGATCAACGATCCGGCGCCACGCGTTGACGCGGTCACCCCCGCGGCCGGTTCAAACGTTCTCAGCCCGCCCGGTTCGTTGCGATTTGATTTCAGTGAGCCCATCCGCAGCGACAGTATCGAAGCGAGCGACTTGGTGTTTGTCGATCCGGGCGTGCAGGTCTTGGTCGTGCAGCAGGTCGATGGCGACACGGTTCGGTTCGATGTTTCGGTGCCGAACACCGAGGGCGTGTACGAATACAGCTTGGCCGCCGGCAGCCTGTTGGATTTGCAGGGCCAGGGCAGCGAAGCGTTCGTGGGTCGTTTCATCATCGATCAAACCGGCCCACGTGTGGTCGCCCAAGTGCCGGCTTCACAAACATCGATTCCGTTCAATCAACTCACGTTTGTCTTCGATGAATTGATTGATCCGAACAGTCTGACGACCGCGGATGTTTCCAGCTTCACCGGTCCCGGCGGAACCAATCTGTTGTCCCAGATCACCGGTGTTTCGGTCGTCGGAAACGAGGTCACGGTCACGTTTTCCGACCGCAACGACTTCGGCGCCTACACGATGACGATCGGCCCGGACATTTCCGATTCGGTCGGAAACGCCATGGACCAAGACCAAAACGGAATCGGTGGCCAGACAAGCGATTTCTATGTCGCGACCGTTAACTTGCAGTCACCGGATCTTGTGGTCGATTCGGTGGTGGTTCCCGGCGACGGTATTTTTGGCAGCCCGATCGATGTCTCTTGGACGGTCCGCAACCAAGGTTCCGACCCGGCACTGGAAAACTGGAGTGATCGGATTTATCTGTCGGCCGATTCGACGATCGATGCCGGCGATCAATTGTTGTTGACGCTGGCGGGGCAATCGCCGTTGGCCGTCCAGGGCACCTACACGCGAACCGAAACCGTCAATTTGCCACTCAATGCCGACTTCCCGGCCGGCAATTACTTCGTCTTGGTCCAAACCGATGCCCTGGGCGGGCAGCCGGAAACCAACGAAGGGAACAACCTTGAAGTCAGCGAAGTCATTTCGCTGACCACACCACCGGTCCCGGACTTGATTGTCAGCTCCATCACGGCGCCCGTGGAGGCGCTTTCGGGCCAGGACATCGAGATCAGTTGGACACTCACCAACCAGGGCAACGGCGACGCGACCGGAACGTTCCGCGATCAGTTGTTTTTGTCCGAGGACGCGGTGTTCGGGAGCGATCAGTTCTTTGGCAACTTCGACTTTACCGGCACCATCGCAGCTGGCGAATCGATCACGCGAACGCAGGTCATCTCGCTGCCGATCAATTTGCAGGAAGATCGCTTCGTCATCGTCCGCACCGATGCCAACGATTCGGTCTTTGAACTGGCCGGCGAAGACAACAACGTCACGATCGATGACACGGCAATCGATATTGAACTGGCACCGTTCCCGAATTTGCAAGTCACCGACGTGATCACGCCACTGACGGCGTTTTCGGGACAACCGGTGACCATCGAGTGGATCGTCACCAACAACGGTACCGGCGGAACGAGTGCGCCGAATTGGCGAGACAACGTCTTTTTGTCCACCGATGAAGTCCTGGACGGATCGGATGTGCGTCTTGGGTCTTCCAACAATCCGAGTTTTCTGAATGTCGGGGACAGTTATCGAAACCGTTTGACCGCGACGCTACCCAATGGCATCGATGATGATTTCTTTTTCATCATTCAGACCGACGGATTGAATCAAGTTTTTGAATTCGAGAACGAAGGCGACAACCTTGGCAGCGGGGGACCGACCGATGTCCAACTGACACCGCCGCCGGATTTGCAAGTGGTGTCCGTTGCGGCGCCGTCCCAAGCATTTTCCGGGCAAGTCATCACGGTCGACTGGACCGTCAGCAACGAGGGCACCGGGCCGACACGATCCTCGGCCTGGCGGGATCGCGTCTGGATGTCCGCCGACAACGTCCTGGATGGCAATGATCGTTTGCTCGCCACGCGGAATCACACGGGCGCATTGGATCCGGCCCAGCAATATTCCGCGTCCACCGCGGTGACATTACCGATTGGCGTTGCCGGTGAATTCTTCTTCATTGTTCAAACCGATGTGTTCAATGAAGTCTTCGAGCACGTCTTTGAAGCCAACAACACGGGTTTTGATGAACCGGCAACGACCGTCAATTTGACGCCACCGCCGGACTTGGAATTGGACTTCGTCAGCGCACCGGCATCCGCACTGGCGGGTCAACCGATCACGATCGACTACGGCGTGACCAACTTCGGTGCCACGGTGACGCCAAACACGTCGTGGGAAGACCGCATCTACCTGTCGCCGGACGCGGTGTTCGATCCGTCCAGCGACACGATCTTGGCCACCCGCAGGCACCTTGGACAGCTTGAACCGGGCTTTGGCTACACGGCATCGGTCACCCCAACGCTACCCAATGGGATCCAAGGCAACTTCTTTGTCTTTGTCCAGACCAATCATCAGAACGCGGTCTTTGAATTGGACACGTCCAACAATATCGGCTCGGCCGCGAATCCGGTCGATGTTGCATCGCGTCCGGCCGACCTGGTGGTCACCAATATCTCGACACCTTCGCTGCTGCTGGACAATCCACCGACGGCCCAATCGGGCGGTTCGATTTTGCTGGATTGGACGGTGCAAAATCAGGGCACCGGACCGACAACGGTTTCCACTTGGTCCGACCGCGTGATCTTGTCCAGCGATACGGTCATTGGCAACGGCGATGACCTTGAATTGTTGCGTCGGGATCACACCGGTGTCTTGAATGCACTGGACAGCTACACCAACACCAATGTGGTCGTCCCGATCCCCTTTAGCGTGACGCCGGGTGAATATCACCTGTTCGTGCAGACCGATTTTGGCGGCGACGTCTTCGAATCCGACAACGGCAACAATCACACGCTGCTTGAATATTCGATCGGCGGCAATCCGCCCGATTCCCGAGTCTTCATCAGCCGCGACACACCGGACTTGGTACCGGTCGCGGTCGAAGGTCCCACCACGATCCTGTCGGGTCAGCCGATTCCGATCACGTGGACGGTTCGCAACGACGGGGCACGGACCAACGCCAATTTTTGGTTCGATGACATCTACCTGTCCACCGACACATCAATCTCCAGCGATGACGTGCGGCTCGGAATCATTCAACGCAGCAATGCTTTGGGCAGCGGCGAATCCTACACCGTCACACGCAACTTGACGTTGCCGACCGATTTGACCGGCGACTTCCATATTCTGCTTCGCACCGACAGCTCGAACCGAGTCGTCGAAGAAGCCGGTGACAACAACAACGACCTGGCGTCGACGGCGCTGACGACGATTACGTTAAGCCCGGTTCCCGACTTGGCCGTGACGATGGTCCAGGCCCCCGCGACCGCGTCCAGCGGGCAGTTTTTTGACTTGACGTGGACCGTTGATAACCAGGGGACCGCAAACGCCTTTGGATCTTGGTTCGATTCGATCTATCTGAGTCTCGATCAGGTCTTTGATCGCAACGACGATACCTTTTTGAAGTTCGCGAACACTCCGCAGTTTTTGGCCCCCGGCGAAAGCTACACGTCCAATGAGTTGATTCGAGTTCCCGAAGGCTTATCGGGACCGTTCTGGGTGTATGTGTTCACCGACAGCAGCAATCGAATCTTTGAACGGGGCTCCGAACAAAACAATGTGCTTCTAGATCCCCAGGCGATGCAGGTCAGTTTGACGCCGCCGGCCGATTTTGTACTCGGCACGATCACCGTGCCGACGACGGCGATTCCGGGACAGCAAGCAACCGTGACCTACACGGTTGAAAACCAAGGCACCAATGCGGCCAGCGGTACCTGGACCGATTCGATTTATATCTCCGCGGATCAACAATGGGATATCAATGATCCGTTGTTGGGCCGAGTGGATGTCACGGCGACGGTGGATGGCGGTAACAGCTACACGCGAACCATCACCGCACCGCTGCCCGGCGTGATTCCGGGCGATTATCAGGTGATCATCCGCAGCGACATTTTGAACAATGTGCCCGAGTCGGATGAGTCCAACAACATCGGCGTCTCGCTTGATCAAGCGGCGGTCGACTTCCAAGCGTTGACCTTGGACGTTGCCGAATTGGGAACGCTTGCCTCCGGTCAGTCGACGTATTATCGCGTCGATGTTCCCGCGGGTGAAACGCTGTCGGTGTTGTTTGACAGCGCGTCGGAAACGGGTTTCAACGAAGTTTACGTGGCGGCCGGACGCATCCCGACGCCAAGTGACTTCGACGCCGCGTCGATCGAACCCTTCCAGCCTGATCAACGCGCATTGATCGCATCGACGCAGGCGGGAACCTATTTCATCCTGGTTCGAAATTCGGTGGCCGGTACCACGCCGGACTTTGGCATCACCGCCGAGTTGCTGGAATTTGAAGTCTTCGACACGGACTATGGTCGCGGCGGGAACGCCGGCAAATTGACGCTCGAAGTCAACGGTTCCAAGTTTGATCGCAGCGTCACCGCACGGCTGGTCGATTTGCTTGGAAACAGCTTGGCGGCCGAACGCATGTCGTTCGAATCGCAATTGTTGGCCTACGCGACGTTTGATCTTCGCGGACTGACACCGGGCCAATACGACGTGATCTTCGAAAACGCGGACGGCAGCAACGTCACCGTCAGCGGCGGCTTGGAAGTCGTCCCCGGTGGCGGTGGAACCAACACGCCAACGATCAACGCGCCGTCGGCGGTGCGTCGTGGGAATGCTTATTCCTTTGTGGTCGGCTGGGGTAACGATGGCATCAACGATGCCGAACCACCGCTGTTGGTCGTCGGCAGCGACGTCGCGTTTGGTACCAGTTACGCGGAACCGGATCTGGGCAGTCGCCACACTTTCTACGGGGTGGTGGCAGGTCAGGGCCCGGCCGGAATTTTGCGTCCAACCAACGCCGAAACCCGCAACTTCTTTGCTTCGGCGCCCATCGGTGGCGGTCGTTCAACGGTCTTTGTCGATCGACTGGGATTGGATCGGGAGGCACCCTTTGATTGGGACCGTGTTCGCGATCAATTGATCTCGCCCGAGGCGACGGACGCGTCCTTTGAAGCGACCTTCCAGCAACTTGTCTCGCAGGTCGGAACGACTTGGGGCGACTATCTCGAGATGCTTGCCATAAACGCGCCGAAGATGACGGAGTTTGTGGGTTCGGCTTCGTCACCACTGGATTTGGTGCGGATCGAATTTACAAAAGCCGCCGCGGCCATCGGCACCTCGATCTCGGGTCTGCTGTTCGCGCGTGACCTGTCGGTGCCCATTGGGGCCCAGACCGTTGTTGCACGAAACCTTGACACCGGCGAGCGATTTTCGACGCGTTCCCTGGCGGATGGGACCTTTGTGCTGCCACGGGTAACGGCCGGCAGTTATGAACTTGTCGTCCCCAACGCCATCCTGGCCGGTGACGCCACGAACACATTTGTGGTCGCCGATGGACAAGGATTCGCTGACGCCATCTTGAACATTGAAAGCAGTCTCAAGATCTCCGGCGAAGTCGAAGCGGCCGCCGACGGTGCCGCCATCCCAGACGCTTTGGTCACCGCCTACATCGACGGGGAATCTGCTTCGCCATCGATCGCTACAACGTCATCGGATGGGCTGTATGAATTGCCCGGCTTGATGAACACAAGCTACACCGTCGTCGCCCAGGCCGATGGCTTCGCACGCTCCTCGACCACCGTGAACCCATTCGACGTGATCGGGGCGAACGTCAATTTCGATCTGGTTCCCGAATCGGTGATCCAGGGACAAGTTCTGCTCTCCGATGGCCAGCCGGCCGATGAAGAAATTTCGGTGGTGGCGCGATTGGCCGGGTCCGACGCGCTTGCCGATACGTACACCGGTCGCCTTGATGGGGACAGGGTCTCGATTGCGAATCTGCCCAGTGGCGTTTTCGATCTGACATTCAACCGAGAGAGCTACCTGGAGCAGGTGATCTCGGGCGTCAACGTCACCGAGGGAAGCGTTTTGGACGTGGGGGCGGTGACGCTTGTCCGCGAATCGGTCATCGAAGGCTCCATCGCTTCCAACGCGAGCCTTGATCCGCTTGATCTCTTGCTGGTGGTCGCGGAACTTGCCGGCGAAGAGGTCGCGACCGTCCCCGTTGAATCGTCGGGATCGTTCACCCTGGACGGACTAGCCGCCGGTACTTACTCGCTATCGGTGCGCGGTGGCGAATCGGCATTTTCAGTGCCGGTGACCGTCACGGTCACCGCCAGTGCGACGCTGTCGGGCGTTGGGCTGAATGTCATTCGCGGTGCCACCATCACCGGTTCGCTGAACACGTCGTCGGGAGAACCGGCGGGCAAGACCGAAGTCGTGTTGCTTGAAGCGGGCCAGATCATCGCGACGACGATTTCGGATACAAGCGGCCTCTATTCGTTCCTGGATGTTGGCCTGGGCGATTACACGGTGGCCCTGGCCACCGGTGCAACGACCAGTACATCCGCCGTGACGGTCACGCAGCTGGATGAATTTGCCTACAACGTCGATGTGAACATCGACTCGGTGGGCACCGTTGAAGGACGCGTCACCAATGGCACCGGTCAAGCGATTCGCGACGCATCGGTTCACCTGTACGAATCGGGCAAACGGATCGCAACGGCGGTCACCGATGCATCCGGGACGTATCAGTTCTTCTTCAGTGAACCGGGAACCTACGACATGTTGGTGTCCGGCGTGGGCACTTCGGCCCGACGCTCGGTCACGATCTTGTTGGGAACTTCGACGCAAGACTTTGCGGTCGGGTCGGGCTCGCTTGAAATTGACTACCGGACACTCGGACTAAGTGACCTCGAAGCCGCGATCACGCTTTCGAAGGTTGAATTCAATGACGAAATCGTTGCCGCGGCAACGCGATCCAGTGGCGCGGGTATCGCGACCCTGAACGGGTTGGCCACCGGCGACTACGTGTTGCGAATCAGTTCGTCGACCGGCCAGTACCATCGCACCGCCGTGTCGATCACCGACGGCGTTCTTTCGCAAGTCGTGGTCAATTCGCTCGAGCAAAATGAGGTGGTCGGTACGATCTCGCGGCAGGACGGCACGCCCATCGCCGGCGCGGCCATTTTGCTGGAGGATCAAGGTTCAATCGACGAAGTCTCAGTCGGCACGACACGCGACGATGGCACGTTCTCGATCACCAACCTGGCCAGTGGCAATTACCGGGCAACGATTTTGGCGCCCGCTGGCCAAGTGGAATCGATCGTCAATCTGGTCGTCGCCAATACCACCACCTTGGACGTGTCGGTCAACGACAGCGATCGCACCTTGTCGGGAACCGTCGTGGACGCAAACGGCTTGCCGGTCAACGATGCCGTGGTGACGGCGCTCGACGCGGACGGCAACATCGTCGCCCAGGCCCGCACGGGCGTGGATGGAACCTTCGTGTTGGATTCGATCGACATCGATGTCGTCACGCTCTCGGTCACCGCGGAATCGTACCGCGAGCTGGAATTGTCGGATGAACCGATTGCCTCGGGCGAAGATCGTTCCCTCGGTTCGCTCACCCTAACCAGCATCGCAACGCCGACGGCGGGGAACGATCCGTTTCTCGATGCATCGTCCAGTTCCGCCAACGACATCGGTGGCTTCTTCGATTTCGGTGCGACGTCCGACTATGGTGCGGACTTCTTGGATCTGGATTTCTCGGCCGAACCGCTGTTCTTGCCCGGCTGGCTCAAGGCCTTGTTTGCCGACTTCCGAGAGACGGAAGTCCGCGAAAGTGAACTCTCCGGCCCGCCCGAATGCGGTGATTGCGAAGGCCCACGAAGCCGCGCCGTTTCGGCAATCGGTAACCAGTCCACGACCTACGAGGCCGCCCGCACCGAACAATTGGAGATGCGGAGTGCCGGCATTGACTTTGCAAAAGCTCTGGCTGGTGATGTCGGGACCCTGGCTGGTGCCGTTGTGCCGTTCTTTCGGCTGTTCCGGATCTGGCGTCCGATCGCGAAAATTCTTCGCAAGGTCGACCCCAATTGTTTCAGCCTACAGGGTGCCTCGACGCTCAATGAGGTACGAAGCAATTTCAACGACCTCAAGGCCGCGGTCCGCCGTTTGACCAGTGCCAACGGCGAAGCGACCGTCGCACAAGTGCTTCGGTCGGTCGGTGAGATTGCCTTGAAAGGTAAAGAGATCACGATCGACGCCATTCGCGTGATGCGACTGTGTCTATTGGGTGCGAAGGGCAAAACCGGCGACCTGTTCAAGTTGCGAGAAGTCTCCGATGCACTCGACCTGCTGGATGATTTGGTTGGCGTCAGCGATGTTTGGGATTCGGTTCGCTTCGTCAAAACTCGCGCCGCGTTTAGCAAGCTTCAAACCGAGATCCGGCAGTTTGAAGCCGCCGAAGACCGATACAAGTCGTCAATCGATGAGGCGAGATCGGCGGTGAACGCCCACAACGACTGCGTCCGAGCGGCCAACGAAGAATGCGAAGACGAGGACGAAGACGATTGCGTGGGCGATTGTGACGACGATGACGACACCGATTTCCCCGGCTCGTTTGATCCCAACGACATTCTCGGCCCCGATGGATTTGGACCGGAACGATGGGTCGCCGCCACCGATACGCTGGACTACACGATCCGCTTCGAAAACGACCCGGTGTTCGCCACCGCGCCGGCCCAGGTGGTCACCATCACCCAGACGTTTGACGACGATCTGGACCCGCGAACGTTCCGCGTGGGTGACTTTTCGATTGGTGACCTGTTCTTCGAGGTGCCCGAAAATCGCGCGTTCTACACCGAACGGGTTGACTTGACGGCGACGCTGGGTGTGTTCGTTGACTTCGTTGCCGGCGTCGACATTTCCACCGGCGAAGCGTTTTGGGAATTGACCTCGATTGATCCCGCCACCGGCGAGATCCCTGATGACCCACGCGTCGGATTCCTGCCGCCGAACCTGATGCCACCCGAGGGCGATGGATTTGTCAATTACTCCATTCGTCCAAAGCGAACGGTTGTCACCGGCGACATTATCGATGCCGAAGCGCGAATCATCTTTGATATCAACGAACCGATCGATACACCGCCGATCTTCAATACGCTCGATGCCGGCATTCCCACCAGCAACGTGACGGCGCTTCCGTCGGTGACGACCCGTTCGATCTTCGACGTCAGCTGGGCCGGTATGGACGACGCGGGCGGCTCGGGATTGGCGGATTACTCCGTCTTTGTCTCCACCAACGGCGGCCCTTTCGAGCTGTGGCTGGAAAACACCACCTTGACGACGTCGCCCTACATCGGCACCTCGGGGAATCAATACGCCTTCTACTCCATTGCCCGGGACAACGCCGGCAACGTCGAAGCCGCACCGGCGACTCCGGATGCAACCACCAGTTTGCTGGGCATCACGGTGCTGCCGACCGGTGGCTCGATCACGGCCGAATCGGGGACCGCCGCCACTTTCGATGTGGTGCTGGACCTGCAGCCGTCCTCCAATGTCACGATTGATGTTGCCTCCCTGAATCCCGGCGAGGGAACAACGGACGTTTCGTCGCTGGTCTTCACGCCGGAAAATTGGAACACGCCGCAAACGGTGACCGTTTCGGGCGTCAACGATGACATCGACGATGGTGATGTCGACTACACGATTCAAGTGGGACCCGTCCGTTCCGAAGATCCCGTGTTCGTCGTCATTGATCCGCCGGATGTCGACCTGACCAACATCGATGACGATGTCGCCGGCATCACCGTCACGCCAACGAACAATCTGGTCACCGGCGAAAACGGCACCACGGCCACCTTCGATGTCCGACTGGACACCCAGCCGATTGACACCGTCACGATTTTCGTTGAAAGCTCGGATCCGACCGAGGGAACCGTCGACGTTGAAATTCTGGAATTCACGGCCGGCGATTGGGACCTGCCGCAAACGGTAACAATCACGGGCGTCGACGATGCCCTGGTCGATGGCGATACCGCCTACACGATTGAACTGCGGACCTCGATGATGAGTGATCCGGTTTACACGGCGTTGGATCCGGACGATGTATCGGTTGTGAACCTGGACAATGACCGACTGCCCTCGGGTGTAACGGTCAGTCCGACGCTCGGTCTGCAAGTCAGCGAGAACGGCGGCACGGCTCAATTCACGGTCGTTCTCGATAGTCCGCCGACGGCCAACGTCACCGTCCCGCTTGCTTCCGCCGATACCGGCGAAGGATCGATCGACCAGAATTTGTTGACCTTTACGCCCGCCAATTGGAACGTGCCGCAAACGGTCACCGTGACGGGAGTGGACGACCTGGTCGATGATGGCGATGTCACGTTCCGGATTGACGTGGGCGAAACCTTCAGCGCGGACGCTCTCTTCAATGCGATCGATCCCGACGACGTGATCGTGATCAACCGGGACAACGACTCCGCCGGAATCACCGTTTCGCCGACCAGCGGGCTGGAAACCAGTGAGCTTGGCACATCGGCCCAATTCACGGTGGTGTTGGATACCCAGCCAATCGCGGACGTCACGGTCGGAATCCAATCGTTGGATCCGACCGAAGGTCAGCCCATCGAAACGTTGCTGACGTTCACGCCGGCCGACTGGAACACGCCGCAAGTGGTCACCGTTGTCGGACAAGACGACGATTTCATCGACGGCAATGTCCCGTACGTGGTCGCGGTCCAACCGGCAAACAGCGAGGACCCGCGCTATCAGGGCATCAATCCCGCCGACGTGAATTTGATCAACACCGACGATCGTGAAGTCGTTCAGCTTGTCAGTGTCAGTCCGGTATCCGGGTTGGAAGTCACCGAAGCCGGTGGCACGGCCCAATTCACCGTCGTGTTGGACGTCGAACCGACCGGCGAGGTGACCGTGCCGATCACGTCCGGAAATCCGGCCGAGGGAACCGTCAGCACCAGTAGCTTGACCTTCACCCCGGCCAACTGGAACACGCCTCAAACGGTGACCATCACCGGTCAGGATGACGATGTCGACGACGGGGATCAGACACTCACGATCCAAGTCGGTGCGTTGACCAGTTCGGACAGCCGTTTCGTTGGGTTCGACCCCGCCGACGTCAGCGTGACGAACCGCGACGACGATACCGCCGGCGTGACTGTGACTCCGCTTGCCGGACTTGAAACGGATGAAAATGGCGGCACCGATCAATTCACCGTCGTGCTCGATTCCCAGCCGGTCGCCGATGTGGTGATCGACCTGGTCTCGAGTGATCCGACCGAAGGTGTCGCCAACGTCCTTTCGCTGACCTTCACCGCCGCCAACTGGGACGTCCCCCAATCGGTCACCGTGACCGGCCAAGACGATCTCGATTCAGACGGCGATGTGGCCTACCGGATTGAATTGACGACCACCAGCGGCGATTCGTTGTACGCGGCGATCGATCCAAACGATGTCAACCTGATCAACCGGGACAACGACCTTTCGCCGGTCGTCACCGATGTGGTCGTCCAAAACGGTCTGACTCAGCGATCGTATGTCGACACGTTCGACATCGCGTTCAGCCAACCGGTTAATTTTGGAACCGACCTGACCAACCTGATTAACGCCGGCGCCGTCCAGCTGACGAATTTGGGTGTCGACGCCGACCAAGATGCCGATCAAGTCATCCCGCTGTCGCCATCGCAGTTCGCTTATTCAGGCCAAACGCTAACGTTCTCGCTGGACAGCTTCGCCGGCGGTCGCACCAGCCTGGACGATGGCTACTACCGACTTCGCCTGTCGGGTGCACAAATCGCCGGCGACGGCGGCGTCGCCCTGGACGGCGATGGCGACGGATTGTCGGGCGGCGATTACGTATTTGATTTCCACGTGCTCATGGGAGACGCGAATGGGGATCTGGTTGTCGATCGAGCGGACTCGGACTTGGTACGTGCGGCACTGGGCGGACGGCCTGGGCGGCCAAGATGGAATCCGAATGCCGACCTTGATCGCAATGGTGCCGTTACCACTCGAGACCGTCGAATTGTTTTACGGCCGGACAACACAGCGATTATCCCTCCAACCGACCTGTCCAACACATCGTCGGGAGCCGAGCTGGCGGACTTCGCTTCCGTAGTGAATTTGGTGACCACTTGGAATCACCAATTTGAATCGACGCTTCACAACGCACTCGACACCGATTGGATCCGATTCGTCGCTCCCGCCAGTGGGACCTTGTCGGTGGCAAGCTTCGTGCTCACAACGGGTCTCGCCGCTTCCGACGTATTGATCAGCCTGTACGAAGACTCGGGCTCGGGACTCAACCTGGAGGGCGCCGGTAGCTCGATCACCACGACCGCGGTCGCCGGTCGCGAGTACTTTGTCCAAGTGGCTGCGGGTTCATCAAACCTGACCAGCGCCGATTACGAAGTGCAGCTGCAATTGTCCGGATTCGATGACTTTGTTTCGCTGTCCGGTATCGACCTGGCCCACGCCGACTATGACTATCGTGGTGGTGGCTACTCGGTCGCGGTCATCGACACCGGGATCAATTACAACCATCCCGATCTAGCCGGTCGCGTGATTTTGGGGCCTGACTTTGGCGATGGGGATAACGATCCGATCGATATGGTCGGTCACGGCACGCACGTCGCGGGGCTGATTGCCAGCGGCAACGCCCACGCTCGCGGGGTTGCCGATGGAGCCGATGTGATTGCCCTCAAGATCACTCGCGACGGCGAAACGACCGCCAGCCTGGATTCGATTCGTCAGTCGCTGCAGTGGGTGATTGATCATCAAGATCTATACAACATTGCCGCCGTCAATTTGTCGTTCGGTGGTGGCAGCGTCAGCAAGGGCACGGCGGTCGAGACATTGGAACCGCTGTACGAGCAATTGCATGACCTTGGCGTCGTGATCAGCGTCTCGGCCGGAAACAGCTACGCCGTTGCCGGCGGCACCGAAGGCTTGAATGTCCTTGCCGCCAGCAACCAGGTGGCCGCCATCGGAGCCGTGTGGGACAGCGACGTCGGTCCGCAGGTGCTTGGCCAAGGAGCGATCGAACACTCGACCGGTCCCGATCGGATCACTGCGTTTTCGCAGCGTGATGCGGGCCTCGATCTGTTGGCACCCGGTGGTGACATTCTCAGCCTCGGTCTTTCGGTCGGTTTGTCGGTTCGCAGCGGCACCTCGATGTCGGCTCCGATCGCCGCGGCCGCGGCCGTTCTGGTTCGCGAGGCGGCCGACGCGATGGGCATTCAGATGTCGGCGTCCCAGATCATCTCGCTGCTGCAATCGTCCGGAAGGGTGATCTTCGATGGGGATGACGAGGACAATAACGTCACGAGTTCGAATCGGTCGTATGCCCGTTTGGACGTCGAAAATGCCCTTCGTCAGCTTCATCAGCTGACCTCGCTGGGTGGCGGTCAATCGGGATCCTCGGGCGGCGGCAGCTTCTCGGCGGGCGGCCTGGGCATTTCGACCCAGGGGCTGGATCTGTCCAACCCCGAAGCGGAACCGATCACTTCGGCGGCGTTGCTGGATCAGGCGATCGAGCGGGCAACGGGCGAAGCGTGGGACGATTGGACCGACGAAAACCTGGGCCTTCCGGAACGCGAGGCCTTTGACCTCCATCGCGATGCCATTGGCTTGGAAGCGGTGAACTTCTGGAACCAGGCGACTCCGGCAACGCCTGGTCGTTCCGTGATCGATGAACTTGCCGAAGGCCGGCAGGACTCGGACGCGGATCCCGAAATGCTCGACAAATTATTGTCGGATTATGACTTCGCCGATTCGGAGCTGGATTGAGCGAGAACGGCTTTGCCCGGCGAATGCTGGAAATTACGATACGGTTTTGAATTCAATAAGTACGTGGGGAATATGATGTTGCGGGGCCTACTTTTTCTTTTCATCACATGCTCGGTGGTCTCATCCGCCCGGGCAGGTTTAATGCTGACCGTTGAGGGTGTACCGACTCAGTACACGGCCGGTGATTCGTTTTCTTTCGATGTTCGGTTGCAAGGCGCTGAGAATCTCAACGAGTTTTTCATCGAACTCGTACTTTCGGCCGAGAGCGGTGTGGCCGATGTGGACTTCTTTTTTGACGAATTGCAAACGGTTCAGCACCCCACCGAATACGTCTTTAGCGATCCGTCGCTCAATCCAGGCGGATTTGCCGCCTTTGTCATCACTGACAATAACCAGTCCATCCTCGGTTTGTCCGATTTGCTGGACAGCGGAGAAGAAGTAAGCACGTCTGAGAACGTGAATGAGTTTATTGCCACGGTGGTTGTTCAAACGGCAGCTGATATAGGGGATTTATCGATCGAATTTGATACCACTTTTATGGAACTTACTAACGATGCTGGAGGGCCCATCGGCGGTTTTGACAACCTGGTCACTACTCTTGACAATTCATCGCCGATTGTTATCGCGTCCAGCACCACCAATGTGATCCCCGAGCCGACTTCGATGGCCATTTTTGGGGGCATCGTTGCGTTGGGGGCGGTTTCCAGTCGCCGTCGTCGTCGATCGACAAAGGCTTAATCGCACGACGACCTTTCATCGCGGGAACAAGGTAACGCACGATTAATAGGTGTCGGGATCGGTAGTGGACGAGGCGACGAGTCGCTTCTTTTCGGCTCATCGAGTGAGATGGCGAAAAAGTTGAAAGATGGCAAAGCATGGCAACCGTGGGTGTTGCCATTTTGTTCCGCACTTTTCTAAGCGTTCGTCGGGCCGTAGGCCCAGCAATTTGCCTAGCCCAACTTCCCCAACTCACGGCGCAAACACTGGTTTTTGTGGGCTCGGATTCAAAAAGTTGGCACTACATCGACATCCGGCGGAGCCTTGAAGGGAGGTCGAGGCCGAGCCGCTCCAGAAGAATCGATTGATGCTCG
>JBCCRW010000005.1:0-43460 GCA_039201055.1 Planctomycetota bacterium
GCCCGTCGTCGGGCTTTCGGAATCGCGCTGAACCAACAGCGTGTGTTTGCCGTCGGGATCGGAAACCCAATCGGTGCGGTATGCATCTGCCAGGTCTTCATCGGAACCCACATTACCACCATCCGCAGACACACCATCCGCACGCACACCATCCGCAGACACACGCAAACCACGCGATCCCAGGACGCTGAGGTTCCAGGATGCCAGTGGAATTTGCGTGCTAACGCTTGTGGGTGTGGCGATTCGAAAGATGGCGAGACCATCTTTCAGCATGCCGTCTTCATAGCGCGCCGATAGCCGCAGTGAATCGATGCGCTGCATTGCAGCGGAGTCCGTCTTGGTCGTCTCGACGATCCAGGCCAACAGCCGGTCCATTCGAACGGGGCGATAATCGCGAGGGATCAAGCCAACCAATTGCGATTCTTTGACGCCAATCCAGCGGATTTTCTGGGCGGCCGCCCCTGAATCGGCGTCCATGGTGGGGCTTTGCCCGAAAGCCACTTGTGTCAAGCAACCCAGCAGCAAACACACCAAGCTGGCCGCCACCACCACCCGGCCGGCACATCCGTCCAACGTCGACAATGCGGCACGGCGTGACATCAGTTCCCAGGATGCGAGGCCGAACCAGAACCGACGGAAACTTCATCGGAACGATTCGAACGCTCTTGGTTGGTGTCGCTGCCGGGCGATTGCACCTGAACTTCGGGCGGCTCCAGGCGGCTTGAACGCGCTTGCTCAGACGCAAGTTCCTGTCGCGACGTCGATGGCTGGCGAATTGCCGTCGCATTGTCCGCATGATCTGCGTCCGCCAAGACGGCCGGTGTTAAAACGGGCATCCCAAACGGCCCCGTGCGAGTGGAAGCCGGGTTCGGATAGGATGCCGCATTCGGATGGGAACCTGGCGAACCGACGGCATCGCCAGTCGTTGCTGGGCGATTCGTCGCGGTGCCCGATAGCAGCCGCCGCAGTGTCGCCATCAGCACCACCAAGACCAGCACCGACAACGCGATTTGGCCCATGATCACGGCGGCGTCGGGCGAAACGACCATCAATCCGCACAGCGTGAACAAGGTCATCACGCCCGTCAGCGGCGTGGCCAATCGCGGTGTGAATGTCACCAATCCGGCAAGTGCCAGGACGACCGAACCCACCAACAGCCAAAGCCGAGTTTTCGACATCACGGAAATGCGAAACGAAGAAACATCGTTGCCGACGTAAAGGTATTCATTTCCCGGCAGCATGGATGCGTCACTGACGTCCGTGCCGCCGGCCAAGCGCCGAACGTCGACAATTGGTTTTCGGATTAGCCGCCAATCCGACCACACCCAGGTCATCAACGATCCCAATGACGGTGACGCCCAAACGCTATGCTGATCGCGTGGCACGTTGACCTGCCAGGTCACCCGACCGACGTCGATCGGCAATTTCAAAATCGGCCTGACGTCACCAAAACCACGCGATTCACCGGCGGGCAAATAAACCTGCACGTCCAACACATGATCGCGATCATCGTCGGGAAGAACGCAAACCAGTTCGTCGCCATCCAAACCGACGTCCCATTCATTGCCATCGACACGAACGATCGCGCGGACGATGTCGCCGCTGCGCACGACGCCGCCGGTCGGCACCATCGCCCCGCCGGAAATCGCCGCAACGTTTTCCGGCGCGCGGATGGGAAGCCGCAATGTGCCACCGCCGCGAAACTTTGACGTCCAGCGGTCTCGTTGCACGTCGACGCCCGCTCGCGTCCGCAGCAACGACGGTTCAAAGCTGAGCGAACGGGTGCGTTTGGCTCGCAGTTGGGCTCGCAAACGAGGCGTTGCACCGGAGCCGGGTTCCCAGTTTAACGAATCGCTCTCGCTGCCGACCCAGGCGACCCGATCGCCAACATCACGAAGCAACAACGGAAAATCACCCTCGGCAAGCACATCGACCCGATCCGGCCAGGGCAGCACAATCGGACGCAGATCGGCGGTGCCGTCACGACCCGTTGGCAGTGGTTCGCTAAGTGAAACCCATTCGATCACCGTGTTTCCCTGGGCCAAATCCGGCGACACCAATTGCCAGGAACCGGGAGTCGATTCGCGAAGCACCGCTGTCAACCCGTTGACGGTGACCCGCCAATTCTCCGAATGATTTGTATCGCCAAAGATCCGATCGCCATCGCTGGGCGGATTTTCATTGGCAGCCTCCGAATTTTCATCGGGATCGCTGGGGGATTCATCGGGATCGCTGGGGGATTCATTGGAATCGATCGCGGAAGCGCTCCCGCTCAGAATTCGGTCGTTTGCGGGACTCGGTCGCGGCAGGAAACGGGATTCCTGGCGGACGCCCTGAAATTGGCGGCCGCCGAGAAAGCGGATCGGCAGGCGGCCTTCCAAGTCCGTGTCGCTGCGCAGTTCCCAACGCACCCGAGTTTGTCGACGTGATTGGCCCACTTCGATTTCCGCCCGTCCGGCAACGGCGACCTGTGGCGTTCGTTGGACCAGCGTTCCGATCAAAAGCACCGGGCCACCACCGGCATTCAATCGAAAGCGATTCGAAGCGCTGGACGAACCGTCGCTCAACCCGATTCGCGAAACGCCCTGCGAGGCGGCCAGGTCGACCACCAGCGACGTTCGTCCCGCACTGACCAATTCCAATTCACTTTGCCGATTCAATGCCGCTTCATCATCGATGAACAAACGCGGCACCTCGATCATGACCTGTCCCCATTCGATCAACAAATCCCGCTGGGCGGAAATTTGTATCGTCGACGTTTGATTGTCCTCGCCACCGGCAACCAAAATCGTTTGCGCGCCGTCCTCTTCGGACGTGTCCAGCGGCAGGTCGCTGTCGCCGTCGTTGACGGCCAGGTTGTCCCAGTTCAAGGGGTTCAAGCGAATGCGGCTGGCCGGCAACCGTCCGACGATCCGCGCCTGCATCGACAAGCTTGCGATCGAATCACGAATGGTCACGATCGTATTGCTGCGCAATTGAATCCGCCGCATGTCGTCGGCCAACCACAGCGGCAGGGCAAAGCCCTGACGATCGAAACGGAACCGACGCTCGGCCAGTGAAGGTTGCTCCGATGCAACGCCGCGCACCCAATCGGCGGCCCGCCACAACACGCGGTAATCGCCACCACTGGCAACCGCGATCGAACCACGATGCCGAATCGCGTCGACCAATTCGGGGCCACGAAATTCAAAGGGTCGCGTCGCCGATGACTCGGCAGCGTCAAAGCGAAGTTCGAAATTCAGGTTCAGATTTTGCTGGCGTTCACGCGGCGGGACTTCAAAACGAAGCACCCGAGCGGCGACGTTTTCGCCGGCCGCATCGACGGCGGTGATCGCCGGACGTGCCAACATCGCATCGCCGGCATTTGTTTCCTCACGCGTTTTTGTTTCCTCACGCGTTTTTGTTTCCTCGTCGGTTTTCCAGGTCAGCGTCCGGCCGTCGGTGCCCAGACGCGGCAGCTCGGTCAGGATCGTGCCGGCGGGCAAACGGATCGAAAACTCGGAAATGCCGCCGCGAAGACTTCGAATCCGCATTTTGACCTTGCAGATCAGCGGGTCGTCCGGCGCGTCCCAGGCCAGTCGAATGTCCGAATCGGCTTCCAATAACGAGATTGCCGGCGCGGCCACAAACGCCCCGCCCCAGGTCAAAACCAGCGGCCCGCCGCTGCTTTGGATGCTCAATCGATTGCCGGCCAACTCCGCCAGTTCGTCGCCGCGGCCCTGCAGGTCGATGCCGGCCGCCGATAAATCGCTTGTCGAATCAAACGCCGACTTGGACGCCGCGTCGGCGGCCGGCTTGTCGTCGGTTCGCCACTGATCGCATTGCAGTCGGATCTGTGTGGGCATGGCGGGCAGATCCATCGATATTGATCGACGGGGCCGCGCCGCCGCGTTGACCGAACCATGATGCCAACCAGGACCGGCAAGGGGTGCCAACACCGCCATGGGCAATGTTAGTGTCGCGACGTGGCCTTTCTCGCAAATGACTTCCCAAAAATACTCACCCTGAGGTGTGACACCAATCTGGCCTCCGCTGGGGCTGCCGATCGTTGGCTGGTCAACCAGATGCCAACCCCGCATCGCCAACGGTACTTGAATACTTTGACCACCCGTCGCCTCCACTCGAATCCGGAATTCGACGTCCGCGTCGCAACGTCCTTCACGCAGCGTCCCGTCGATCTGGCCGCCCAACAGCGTGTATTGGTTTTCGCGTCGGTTGCGACCCGCCCAATCGTCGGTTAGCGCCTGGTACTGTTGCCACGTCATGCCGGGTTGAAAGACGTGGTTGCCCTGTTCATCAAGAAACAGATAGCCGTCGATGTTCAGCATTTCGGCGGCGGGATCAGCCTCCTTGTCGGCCAAATTGTTGGAAATACTGTCGGCGGGATTCGATGATTCCGCCGGTGGCTGCTTGGATGACGCCGCCGGGGCACCGCCGGTCGCGTTCCTGCCGTCGCTGGTCGAATTGCCCGATCCGGCCATTTCGGGCGGGGCAAAATCATCCCGCTGGGCAAAATCATCGCGGGGCGGCTGGCCGCTTACCACCGAAAATGGCCCCAGGCAAAACACGCAAGCGGCGATCCACACGATCGTGCAACAACCAGGCCACGCAGTGGCACAACAAACAGGCCACGCAGTGGCACAACGGCCGGGCCACATGATCGCGCGACGGCCGGGCCACATGATCGCGCGACGGCCGCGGCTGGCCCGGCCCGGTGATGCCGGGTACCCGAAGCGGTGCGAATTGAAAAAATTGCGGCAATTCATGAAGCCAAGCCGTGCCGGCATGATCGTGCCTGACTGCGTCAAGGCGGATCGACAGCCGGCGTTGTGACGCCAAAGGAAAAGGATGGGCGTGGGAAGACAAGTCCTCTGATTTTACCCAAACCTCAAGGTCCCCATTGTAGATCGCTCGATCGCGTGGGGATTATTGCTCGCGCCGAAGGGCTAACGGCGGGCTCGTGCGATCAAATTGGGTAATTCCGAATTGATCAAAGATGCCGGCAAGGCGTAGGTGACCACACGGCCGGCACGCGCGATGTTCAGCCCCACCACGCGGCCCGCGGAATCCAGAATCGGGCCGCCGCATTCATCCGGGTCCAGCACCGTATCATGCTGTAACACGACATCGAATCCGGTCACCCGAATGTTTCGCGGCCCATTGACCAAGCTGTCGTTTTTACTTTCGCCCAGCGAATCCAATTCAGAAATCTGCGCGGAAACCTCAAACGGCCTCGCGCCGCCGTTGTCGGCACCTCGTAGCACCGTCAAGCGGACCTCTTCGCCAGGGTACAGTTGCTTCAGTGCCGCCCGGACTCGCTGCTCGTCGGGTTGTTCGACACCGTTGACACGTAAAATAATGTCGCCCTCTTCAATGCCCGCACGCTCGGCGCCGCTGCCGGATACCACGCGACTGACCATGGCACGTGCTTCGGCCACATTGCTAAAGTTCACGCCCAACCGACCGGCCGCCTCGATCCGCCGCTGATTGGCACTCAACACCCCCACGCCGATGGCTCTTCCGGTGCGTCCCGGGGTGACCAAAAAACTGGCGATCGCCGGGACGGTGTTTTGAAATCGAACCGGTGTCAATCGAACGCTTGCATCGAGCTTCAAAATGGCCAAGTCATTGGGTCGACTGGTTGCAGCGACGCGAGCGGGATACAGCCGGTTGTCGCTCAGCCGTACCTGAATCGGGTCACTGGTCAATTCGCTTCGCTTGGTGATCAACAAGCCGTCGCTGTCGACCGCAACGGCTAACGCCACCGGGCTGTTTCCGCAGATCACCTGTGCCATGGAATCGGCAACGGTTTCGGCGACCGGCCGCAACAACTGCATCATCTGGCGGCTGTCGCGTCGTTCGTCGGCACACGCGCCGGACGGCCCAACGATCGAGCAAACGGCCAGTGCGATCAGCGAAAACAAGAAGCGTCGATTCATCAAGGTTGTCTACCAATTTCAACAATGACTCGGTACCGATCCCCGTCGCGGTCGTACCAGACGGCAACCCGTTCACCGGGCATCGTGTTGGCGACCGCTTTGATCAAAGATCGAAAGTCCGAAATATTTTCCTTCCCAAAGCGAACGATCACATCGCCGGCTTGCAAGCCCGCCATCGCTCCGGGCGATCCCGGACGGACTTCATGAATCCGCGCCACTTTATAGCTGCTTTTGCCACGGACACCCAAGGTGGGTCGAAAGCCCGGCAAAAAACCGTACGCGTCACCCTTTTGCATCCGTGTCCAACTGGATGCGAAGCGGTCGATCGGAACATGTAAGTTTTCGGTAATGTCGTTGCCGATGCGGCTGTGAATGGCGATCAAGCGACCCGACAGATCAAACAAAGGCCCGCCGCTGTCGCCACCGATCAACGCACAGTCGGTCAAGAGCGTATCGGGGGCAACTTCCAAGATCCGACCGACGCGTGTGACGGGGCCGCGTTGGGCGTCGTAACCACCGGGATGCCCCACCGCGACGCACCACATTCCCGGTACGATCGCCTCGCTTCGCCCCAGCGATGCGTAGGACCATTCGTTGCCCTGGCCGGGGTCAATTTTCAGCAAACCGGCGTCGTATCCGCGATTCATGCCCAGCGTGGTTGCGCGGTACTCCCGTCCATCCGAAAGCGTGATGCTGGCGTCCTCGCCCGGACGCATCGCCACATGGGCGGCCGTCAAAATGTATCCGCTTTGGGAAATGATCACGCCACAGCCTTGGGCGGGACCAATTTGTACGCTGACCGTCGTCGCGGTCGCCCGCTGGGCAACCCGGCGCTGTTGAGCCTCCAGCAAACGCAGCGTTTCCAGGCTCTTGGGAACGCCGCCCAGTTCAGCCAAAACCTCGAGCGCTTTGGGAACGGCAACCGACGTTTGGCCGCCGCTGGATTTTTTTCCCGCCGGCCCTGAGGATGCAAATGCGGGCGTGCCCGAGATGATCGCATCGGAAACGATTGAGCTGGGTGCAGGCTGCGGTGAATTGGAATTCCCCGAGACCGATCCACCAAACGGTGGCGTCGGTACGATGACATCTTGGGCCGACACGCTCTGGCCGGTCGCCAGCAGTACCGCCAAGACGTACGGGATCATCGCTGCGAGGGTGATAGAAGCGTCGCGGATAGGATGCGGGGTGACGACATCTGAAATCACGACATTCGAAATCGCCGCATTTGAAAATGTTGGGGCTCGACGTCGTGTCACCATATTCCCAAACCTTAACGGATTACCAAATCTTGGCGGCGAGCCCACTTGCCGCCACGCTTCCAGAGCATTGTAGCCCATGGTTACCGATTCGGAAAAACAACTCGCGGCGGCCGACCTTGTGCCGCCGCAGTACCTAATCGTCGGGGCCGGCTATTTGGGCTCGCGAGTCGGTGCGGCGCTGCGACAACGCTCCGATGCTTGCATCGAAACGTCGCGAAACCCGCGACGTCAGGCCGGCGATCCCATCAAGCCGGTCATGGAAACGCCCTGCGGACGCCAAATGGCCCAGGTCGACGTGGCCGAACCGCATGCTTTTGCCGGGTTACCGCTGCCCAAAAAAATCCTTTACAGCATTGGATACCGCCGGGATTCACCCCAGGATCGCGACACCATTTTGTCCGGCGGGCTAGGGAGACTGGTCCGTTGGCTGCGCACTCACGAAGCCGTTGTTTCCGGAAAAATTTTGCCGCAAATCGTTTTGATCAGCACCACGGGGGTGTTTCATCAGGGCGACGGCATGTGGGTCGATGAACAATCACCGGCCCGGCCGACCCGCGACAGTGCTCGGGCCCATCTGCGAGCCGAAACCTTCCTGTCCCGAAATTGGCCCCTGGACCGCCAAACCGTGCTGCGTTTGGCCGGCATCTACGGCCCGGGCCGAGTGCCCAATCGAGCGTCGCTGAAGGCGGGACAGCCGCTGAAAGTCGATCCAGACAGTTTTCTGAATTTGATCCATGTCGACGATGCGGTCGCGGCCGTACTGGCCGCCTGGGACCAATCGGCATCCGGGCTGTACTGCGTCGTCGATGACCATCCCCTGCGGCGCGGCGACTTTTATCGGCAAGTCGCGAAGTCGTACGCTGCCCCGCCGCCCCAATTCGAAATGTCGCCCGCGCAAGCGGGGACTTCGTCAACAGCGGCCGGTGTCTCGCCCGATCCGAATTCCCGCCGTGCCGCGCACCGCCGCGTCAGCAACCGCAAGTTGCGCCGCGAGCTGTTACCCTGGATGAAGTATCCGAATTCGATCACGGCGTTCCAAGGATCATGATCAGTCTGCTCGGCCTGCTACTCACGCTTTTTCCCACGCTCAACCTTTTTCCCACGCTCAACCTGGCGTGCCTGTGGGATCACGATACGCTTTTGGAGGAACGCAGCGTCCAACCGGGCTTGCATGAACTCATCGTCGGTCATTTTCCGCGACACAGCCGGGCGTTGTACCAATGGCGGATCGACACACGTCTGGAACGGGGCAGGGATGCTTGGACTCCCGCTGATTATGACACTGTCGCGGTCGCGTTTGACAAACTGGGCCAAAGTGAACAAGCGATCGAGTGGATCGAAAAGAAGTACCAACGTTTTCCCGAAAGCGGAACTTACGAAACGCAGGCCAATTGGGGCACGTTTCTGATTCACGCCGGCAAACTTGAGGAAGGACTGACACACATCGAACGGGCGATCGAGATCAATCCCGACGCCCACTTTGGCCGCGAACGCGTTCAAAAGTGGCTGGTCGAATACCTGATCGAAACCCGCCAGCACTTGGACCCCGAAAGATCTTGGAACGGTGACGGATTCCTAGAGTTCGTCCGCTACCAAGACGATGCACCGGAGACAAAAACGGGGAACACCCGAGAGCTTCGACAAACGTTGATCCATGGCATCTCGGGCATGCTTCGTTTTGGGCAACACGATTCGCCGATCCTGCTGGCCGAGCTTGGCGGTCTGCTGTCGCGGTCCAACGAAATGTCGGGGGCGACCAATATGCTGGCCGCGCGAGCGTTGCTGCGGGCTGCTGAAACAACCGGCAACCCCAAGCAAGCCATTGATTTTCGCGAGGCGGCCAAGCGAGAGCTGGAGATGCAGGTCGATTGGTCGCTGGAAGAAGTTGAAAAGTCGCTTCGCGAAGAGGTCGCCCAAGCCGACAAGCTGGCTGTCCAAATCGCCGCTGACGAAAAACGTTGGATGGATGCGGGTGACGATGCGGATGCCAAGTATGCCGAAAAGTATCTCGGCGGTGCGCCGCCGACGCTGGATGTCACCGACCATGATCGGACTCAGCACAGCGTCCCTCCCTTGCATGTTGGCATCCGCATGTTGCTACAGACGGTGCTCTTTGTTTGCGTGACCGCCATCGCGACGATCTTGGCCTGGAGACGGTTTCGGTCGACGCGCCGCGCGATCTCACCCGGGTAAGCCGAGGCCCGCGGCGACAGCCGCGATCCGGGCCCGTGCACCGAGAGGAACAAAAGTCGAAGCTCACCCATGTCCGTCAATCCCACCTTTTCACTGCCCAGCTATAGCGCCACCGACGGCAGTTCGGGACACGACGGCAGTCCGGGACACGCCTTTCGCCAGCCCACCCAAAGGCATCCCGCCCTCCCGTGAAAGGCCCTACTTTGAAGAATTGCGGAAGCTTGTGAAGACCGCCAACGCTCGGGTGAAGCGTTCGGGGAATCCGCCTACAATTGGCCCGCGTCGATCCGGTGCGAAAATGCCATCGGGGCGTTTTCATTTCCCCTTTTTTCTTCGACAACACACCATCGTTGCCTTCTACCGACCGCGGGTTTCCACAAATGTTCAAACATGATCGCTGGACTGCATTTTGGCTGCTCGGTTTCCTGTTCGTGCTGAGTCCTTCGATGGTGCTGCAAAGTCCGTCGATGGCGCTGGCGCACCCGCCCGGCGACGCATCATCGGACCATTCGCATGCCCACGATGGTGACAAGGCCGCTGCCGCCGGACCCACGGGGCTATTCACCACCCGCGGTCCGTCTCGTGTCCTGCCGCCCGATGGTGATTCGGATGCGTTTCATTTTGTCATTTACGGTGACCGCACCGGTGGCGTCCCGGCGGGACTCAAAGTGCTGGAGCAGGCCGTCAAGGACACCAATCTGATCGACCCCGATTTGGTGATGACCGTCGGTGATTTGATCCAGGGTTACAACGAGACGCCCGAGTGGATGCAGCAAATGCGGGAGTACCGCGACATCATGGAAGGCTTGAATATGCCGTGGTATCCGGTGGCGGGGAATCATGACGTCTACTGGCGTGGCAAGGGACCGGCGCCACAGGGGCACCACGAGGCCAGCTATGAGAAGCACTTTGGTCCGCTCTGGTATTCGTTCCATCACAAAAACGCCGGCTTTATCGTCATGTATAGCGACGAAGGCGACCCGGACACGAACCAAAAAGATTTCAACAACGGCCTGCTGCAGCGCGTCAGCGAAGCGCAGATGCAATTCCTGGATCAAGCCCTAAACAAGTTGCGCGACGCCGATCACGTGTTCGTTTTTCTACACCACCCACGCTGGATCGAACAACGCTATCGCGGCAGCAATTGGGACGATGTGCATCAACGTTTGGTAAAGGCCGGAAACGTGCACGGTGTCTTCGCCGGCCACATCCATCAAATGCACTTCGGCGGCGTCCGGGAAGGCATCGGCTACTACGCCCTGGCGACGACCGGAGGGCACCTGAGCGCTGACATTCCCGGCGCCGGATATCTGCATCACTTGAATATGGTGACCGTGCGTGAGGATCGCTTTGAAGTTGCCACGATTCCCGTCGGTGGCGTGATGGACCCCGAAAAGTTCACGCAGGAATTTCACGATGCCATCGACGTCGCCCGACAGGTCCGACAGGAAACCCAGGCCGGTTCGTCGCTGGTGATCGGAGCCGACGGTTCGATTTCGGGACAGGTGCAATTCAAATTGACCAACGATTCGACTTTTCCGATGCAAGTCCAAGTTTCCGTCGATGCGGCCGCCGGCTGGATGACGCCGATGGATCACCAACACCAAAGGCTTGATGTCGGCCAATCGCTGGACACAGTCGTGCCGATGGTTCACGCCGGCGATGGAAATTGGAAGATTCCCGAATTACTAACCGAAATTGCCGTCCTGGCCGAAGACGGAAGCATTTCGCTGCCGACACAACGAACGCCGCTGCCGATACGGCTGCAGCAGGTCCCCGCGGATTACTTCCAAAGCGAACAAAATCAAGCGATCCGAATTACCGACGCCGCATCGGCCGTGCAAATTCCCGCTCGTGATTTGCAAGTGCCCGACGGTCCGATGACGCTTGAAGCGATGGTCTGGGCCGGCAGCACGAGTGGCAACACCGGCATCGTCGCGAAGACCCAAAGCAGCGAGTACGCACTGTTTTTCGACGAAGGCGTGCCACAATTCGATATCCATCTTGGCGGTCAATATCGCACGGCGAAAGGACGCGACAAACTGTCAACCGATCGCTGGACGCATATTGCCGGTGTCTACGACGGGGCCGAGGTTCGGTTTTACGTCGACGGAACATTGACCCAATCGGTGAAGGCTTCCGGGTCACGACGAACCAATGATTTGCCGCTGTGGATCGGCGCCGATCCCGATCATATCGGCCAAGCGACGCGTCCCTTCGTTGGCGCGATCGACGAAGTGCGGATTTCTTCAAGCGCGCGTTACACCGGAGCCAATTTCAAGGTCCCTGGACGTTTCGAACCCGATGCCTCGACGGAATTATTGATGCACTTCGATCGCGCCTTGGGGCCGTTCCATCTGGACCACAGCGACAAGGCGATCATGGCCGTCGGCGGCCGCGGCACAACGCTCGAGCCCGTGTCCACACCCTAGCGGCTCGCCCGCAAATAGGCGGTCAAATTTCGTCCTGCCGATGCGATTCGGCCATCTGCTTCGGCGAAACGCCGTAGACGCGTTTGAATGCTCGTGAAAACTGAAAGGCGTCGGCAAAACCGAGTTGTTTTGCGACTTCCTTGACCAACAAGCCTTCACGAATCAGCAGTTCGGTGGCCAATTCCATCTTTTGCTTGAGCAGATATTGATAGGCGCCCATACCGGCGAACCGGCGAAACAGTCGTGACAGATGAATGGGCGTGATGTCGCACGCGCGGGCCACTTCTTGAACGGTTTGTAGGGTTCGGAAATTCTGTTCGATGTGGGTGCGAATTTTTTCATAGGTCGCATAGGCACGCGGCACTCCCGTCCCATACGGCACCCCACGCTGTCGAATTTTCAAGAACATCAACCGCAACAGCAGGTCACAAATATCGTGGGTCAATTGACCATCGCTACGGGCTTCGCGGTCCATCGACGCGAACAGTTCGATGACCTCGTGCATGCGTGTGATTCGCAACGGGCGGCCGGCCAGTAAGCCTGAATGCTCCAATTGCTGCTCGGCATCGTGACCGGCAAAGTCGACGTAATACTTTCGCATCCGGTTTGTATCCCCGCCCGCGATCCGATGCGGCGTCCGCGGACCGTATGCAAACATCATCCCCGGTTCCAATAAAAAGCGACGTTCGTCCAGGTGCAGATCACCCTGTCCTTCGGCGACCCATTCGATCGCGTAATAGGGAAATTCTTGCCGCGCGACGTGGTAATCTTCCCGCATCCTTTCGACACCGCCACACACGACCGTCAATGGCTTTTCGGCCGGCGGGTTCATGTTCAAATAAAAGCGACGCGCCTCGGAAACTTGATTCGAGACAAAATCGGGCTCGGCGACTGCCGGCGATTCGGTGTTCAAGTGTGGCTGGGTCATAACAGATGCTCAGGTTAAAAATCGTCATGCCGACAATGATCTGGCTATGGCTGAATCCAATTTACCGTAAAGAATACGGCAATCGTCCGCAAGGAAAATGAAAATGAGAATCATCGAGAAGTTTACTTTTGGCATCGGCGATCGCTTTGCCCATCAGGCGGCGGCACAACTGCGGGCCTTCGAACAGCTTTCCGCCCAGGGTGTTGATGTGACGCCCGTCTGGAACAAGTCGCGGCGTGAGCATCAATTTGTTGGCTCCGATCCCGCGTCGGTGCATGCCGCCGCCGCCGCCGCGGTGGCCGATCGCGGCTGGGCGGGATCCTGGCACGTCGACGCCGATCACATCGGCCGGGACACCGTCGATCCGTTTGTCGATTGCAGCGATTTTTTCACGATCGATGTCGCCGACTTCATCGGCAAACCCGCATCCGCGGATGACCTGGATGCGTTCGTGAAACGACACGGCGAATTGGTCGGCAGCTTGGATCTACCCGGCTTGAGTGAGCCGCTTCAAATCAGCGTGGACGATGTGCGCCGCGTCGCCGGACACTATCTCTTGGCGGCCCAGGAAGCCGGCCAGGTCTATCGCCACATCGTCAGCCAAAAGGGTAGCGACGACATCATTGCGGAAGTGTCCATGGACGAAACCGAAAGCCCGCAAACACCGCGGGAACTGCTGATCATCTTGGCCGCCATCGCCGACCAGGAGTTGCCGATGCAAACCATCGCGCCGAAATTTACCGGCCGGTTCAACAAAGGCGTCGATTACGTCGGCGACTTGGAACAGTTTCGCGATGAATTCAACAACGACTTGGCCGTCATTGCACACGCGATTGCGACCTACGGGTTGCCCAAAACGTTAAAGCTTTCGGTACACAGCGGCAGCGATAAATTCAGCCTTTACCCAATCATCCGCGAAAGTTTGCAGGCAACGGGCGCGGGACTTCATCTAAAGACCGCCGGCACGACGTGGCTGGAAGAGATCATCGGCTTGGCCGAAGCCGGAGGCGATGGGCTGGCATTGTCCAAGGAGATTTATGGCAAGGCTTTTGCGGATGTCGATGCGTTTTGCGCGCCGTATGCCAGCGTGATCGATATCGATTCGGCTCAACTGCCCGACCCTTCGGAAGTCAATCACTGGGATGGCCCGCGTTTGGCCAGTGCGATTCGGCACATCCCCGGTCACGAACATTTCAACCCGCATATGCGGCAGTTATTGCACGTGGCCTTCAAAGTGGCCGCCAAGGAGGGCAGTCGCTACACCGGCATGTTGAAAGCGAATGCGGAGATCGTCGGAAAACAAGTCACCGACAACATCTACCAGCGGCACCTAGTGCCCCTGTTTCTTGGATAGAATCCTGGACTCCCATCCACGCTTTCGCGGCCGGAACCCAGCATGAAAAAACGTCGTCTTGGCAACACCGATCTTGAACTTCCGGTCATCGGATTCGGGGCATCGTCCCTGGGCGCGGAATTTCGCGATGTCCAATTGGACGAAGTTTTCGCCAGCGTCCGTACCGCGCTGCAGTGCGGGATGAACTACATCGACACGGCGGCGTACTACGGTCGCGGAATGTCGGAGGTCCTGCTGGGAATCGCCCTAAAGGATTTGCCTCGCGACGAATACGTCCTGAGCACGAAGCTGGGCCGCTACGATGTCGCGCACTTTGATTTTTCCGCGAAGCGAGTCGCCGAAAGTGTCGACGTCAGCCTGCATCGATTACGGACGGATCATATCGACATCATGATTTGCCACGACATCGAATTTGTCCCACTGGCACAAATCATTGATGAAACCTTGCCCGCCCTTGCCAAGGCCAAACAGGCCGGCAAGGTCCGCTACATCGCCATCAGTGGCTACCCCTTGAAAATTTTTCGTGACGTCGCCCGCGTTGCCGAATTGGATTGCATTTTGTCCTACAACCAGTATCAAATTCAAAATACAAGATTGGTGGATGAATTGCTGCCGCTGATGAAGGAAAAAGGCATCGGTGTGATGAACGCCGGGCCTTTTGCCGCGCGGCTGCTGACCAACGCCCCGCTGCCGTCATGGCATCGCGATCCACCCGCCGTCCATGCTGCCGCCAAGCAAGCCGCCACCCTGTGCAACGATCATGGCGTCGATATCGCCAAGCTGGCCCTGCAGTTTTCTTGTTCGCATCCCGATTTGGCGACCACGATTGCCGGCAGCGCCAATCCGAACAATGTCCGCAAGTGGGCCCAGTGGTTGGACGAGCCGATGGATCACGAATTGCTGGCCAAAGTGCAGCAAGTATTTGCTCCGGTGCAAAACGTGGGTCATCAGGAAGGTCTGCCCGAGAACAACGACCCGATCGCACGGGACAACTAAGCACCAGCCAGCCCGGAGCGTCCCGCTACGTTGCGAATAACTGCGCGGGATCACGAAACGCCTTAAATTCCAAAGCGTTGCGGGACGGGTCGTAAAAAAACATCGTCGCCTGTTCGCCAACTTGTCCTTCGAAGCGAATGTGGGGCTCAATCACAAACTTGATCGCGGCGGTGCGAAGTTTTTCGGCCAAACCCTGCCACGCTTCCCAGGGTAGAACAACGCCAAAATGCGGCACCGGGACCGCGTGGCCGTCAACGGCGTTGTGGTGGGAATCGTCGCTTGCCGAAGCGGCGGGATCCAGGTGGGCGACGATTTGATGTCCGAACAAGTCAAAATCGATCCATTGGTCGTCGCTTCGCCCCTCGGGGCAACCCAGTAGACCGCCATAGAACGCCCTGGCGGCATCCAAGTCGTGGACGGGGAAGGCAAGGTGGAATGGAGGAACCGAATTCATCAACAAATTCTCTTTGAAGGCTTGGGTAGTCAGTTCGGAACGCGACACTTTATGATCGTTGGTTCAAAGCGTTGTGTTCCCATGAAAAGTTGTGTTCCCATGGAAAATCGCAACGAAGCATTAAAGGAGCGTCATTCATTCTGACGCTCCGCTAGCCGAGGGATTCAAAGCGATCCAAATAGTCCGGGTGGGCTCCCAACAGGTAAATGTTGTCCTGGTCAATTTTCTTGACGCGAACCAGGCGGGCGGACACCGCGCCAAAGATCGCGAAACCCAAGAGGGTCAGGAAACCCAGAATGCCGACAGGCACACCGACGTCGGGATCTTGCAGAAAGAACGCCGAAACGAAGATCCCCGCTCCGGCCAATACGCCCGACCACGCGATCCAGATTCGCTTGTGGCGTTTGCGACGCCAGGTTTCGGATAATCCGATATGGATCGTTGCGCGTTTGCCCAAAACTGTGGCCAGAATGGCGTACAAAATCAGGTTCAACAGCACGGACAAAAAAATCGCCGGATGGTGCCAAAACAGCTTGCGTTTTAAGCGAAAACCATCGGTCGCTTCATTGCTCTTGATGCACACGTCGGGCAACACGGCATCTTTTCGCATGACCAGGACCTTGCCGGAACGCCAGACCGACGACGCATCGCCGGGCTGTATCCAATACGATTCCGCCGAGGGTGCCGCGTAGGGGTTCACTTCCGCGGGCGGTTCGGCATAGGGATTGACTTCGCTCATTAACGGGGCTCGCTCCGTTTGTGAAAAGGACACCGCACCACGAGCCGCTCAGTCTACGCCAAATAGTACAGCGCCAGGCACGCGGCCAACAAAACCGTCGCCCAGGCCGTCATCGTGCTGGACGACCACGTTCGCCCCAGCAAACCGTCGCCGGCAAATCGCCGCGACAGCGCGACGGCAAAATCATTCAAAATCAGCAAAGCATCCTGGCGCATCGCCTTGTCACCGACGGCGACCAAGTGGCCGACGCCGCGATTGAATTTTGGCAACCACCGTCGATAAACGATATCGCTATCCACGTTGATGGACTCTTTTTCGGCTGGATACAGTCCCGTCTTTTTCAACACCACAAATGCCAGCGTTGCAAACATCAACAATTGCAATTGATTGATCACGTGTGGCGACGTGAAAGGGTGGTAGTCAAAATCTTTGTTCGGCAGCAATTTATACAGCATCGGATAGTAGACACCCAGAATCACACAGAAGAACGCGGCGATACCCATCGCCACCAACATGTTCCGCGGCGCCTCTTGGACGCGGTGCCCCGCGTCGTGTGAAAAGAACGCAAAAAATGGAATCTTGATGCCCGAATGTTCCATCACGCCAGCCGAGGCAATCAGCAGAATCACCCAGGGCCAAAAGTAATGTTCTTCGGCCGCGGCCGTGATGATCATGGATTTGCTGACAAAGCCGCTCAGTAGCGGAAACCCCGAGATCGCGCCCGCGCCGATGATACAAAACGTTGTGGTCCACGGCATGCTTCGATGCAGCCCACCCAAACGCGTCGCCTGGGTGGTGCCGACGCGGTACAGCACCGCGCCCATCGACATGAACAGCAGCGACTTGTAAAGAATATGACAAAACGCGTGCGCGACCGTTCCATTGATGGCCAGTTCCGTTCCGATGCCGATGCCGACGACCATGAATCCAAGTTGGTTGTTCAAGCTGTAGGCCAACACCTTGCGTAAATCGTTTTCGATGACGGCGAAGACGATGGGAAACAAGGTCATCACACAGCCAATTTCGATCAGCGCTTCAAAACCCCGAAAGCCACGAGCCAAGGCGTAGATCGCCAATTTGGTTGTGAACGCCGACAGAAAAACCGTCCCCGTGACCGTCGCCTTGGGATACGCATCCTGCAACCAATTATGCAGCAGCGGGAATGCCGCTTTGATCCCAAAGGACGCCAGGACCAACCATCCGCCGCGGGTGGGAGAACCACCGGATAGGAAACTTCCAAACGCGAGGGATCCGCTATCGTTGTATTGCAAAATGGCACCCGAAAGCAGCAGAACTCCCGATGCGACTTGGATGATCAAATATCGCAAACCGGATCGGTAGGCGGCCTCGCCCCGGCGCGCCCAAACCAAAAAGACGCTGGTGATCGCGGTCAATTCCCAACAGACGAAAAGCGAAATCAAGTCACCCGTCGCCGCCGCCGCGATCGCGGCACCGGCGTAGGTCACGGCCGCAACATGTTGCTTCACATCATCGACGTGCAGCGCGTAGATCGCGGCCACGATCGCCGCGATGTGGAAAACCAACAAAAATGGCCAGGAAAGCGAGTCGATTCGAATCCACTGCAAGCTTTGTCCAAGTAACACCAAATCGCTGCTGGCATCCCAGTCAAAGGACAAAAAGTGAAACAGCGATAGCACCGTCAAGACCAAGCCGCCTCTGGCAGCCCAAGCGCGACCCAACAGCGGCAGCAGCAAAGCGCCCAGGATCATCAAACTTCCCGGAGGAATCGGTGTCACGATCTCGCCTCCGTGCTGCTGGACAAATTCGTCTTGGACGCTGAAGTCGCATGCGGCGACGTCAAATCCGGGTCGATGTCCCAGCGGGGTTCGTCCGGATTGGCGTCGTAATACTCGGGACGCCGTTCGACAGCCCAGCGTAGACCACGCCCCAGGAAGACCGCGGCCACAAAAGCAACAAAGCCAAGCCAAGCCTGGAACGCGAACGATGTTTCCAACGCAAAATGCGGATGGTGGTGCTCATAGGCAAATTCGGCCAACACCAGAACAATGCACGAGAAAACAATCAATCGTGTCACGCCGCGGATGGTTCCCGGACGCTCCCAGAACGTCGGATCGCCATCGGGGCTATGCGCATGCGAATCGTTCACGACGCCACCAGCGTGCGGAGGGATTGGTAGATGGGATCGACCAGGAAAAACAATGCCACGCTGCCCGCCGCGGTCATGCAAAGCGGCACCACGCAGGCCAGCGGTGCTTCCTCGATCACCGGGTCGGAATCCGTCAACACGGAATGCTCCGGCGCATCGGGTTGTCCGGCAGCAACCGCGTCTCGATCGGGTGACACGGCGTTCGGATCGGGCGACATGAATGCACGAATCGGAATGGGCAACAAATAGGCGATGTTTAGCAGCGACGAAATCATCAACACCGCCGTCAGGATGTATTGCTCCGCATCCACGGTGCCCACCGCCAAAAACCATTTACTCCAAGCACCCCCGCCCGGCGGAATGCCAATGATCGAAACGGTGGCGACGCCAAAGGCAAAAAACGTCCAAGGCATCTTGCGTCCCAGCCCCTTCATGTCGCTGATGTTTTTTTTGTGGTGTGCGACAAAAATCGCTCCGGCACAAAAGAACAAAGTGATCTTGGCCATCGCGTGCATCACAATGTGCATGGCTCCGCCAACGATCGAATCCGGGGTCGCCAGGAATCCGCCCAGCGTGATGTAGGCCAATTGCGAAATGGTGGAATACGCCAGGCGGCGTTTTAGATTGTCTTGGCGCATCGCCACAATCGATGCCGTCAAAATGGTAAAGCCGGCAAGGTAGGCCAGCGGAATACCGATTTTTGTTTCGCGGATCAGATCGATGCCAAAGATATAAACGCAGACCTTCAAAATCGTGAAGACACCGACTTTGACCACGGCGACCGCGTGCAAGAGTGCACTGACGGGCGTCGGCGCCACCATCGCGGCCGGCAGCCAACGGTGAAAAGGCATCAATGCGGCTTTACCAACACCAAAGGCAAACAACGCGAACAAAATGCTCAACTGAAAGTTGGAGATGTTGCCGGCCGCGAGCGCGGGGGCCAGAATCCCACCAACGTGAAAGTCCGTCGTGCCCGCGACGCCCGCCGTCCAAGCGACGGCTAACAAAAAGAAGGCGATCGAAGTCGAAATCAAAATGCCCAAGTAGGTCCGACCGCCGCGACGGGCTTCCTTGTCCCCGTGATGCGTGACCAACGGATAGGTCGAAATCGTCATCACTTCGTAGGCAACGAACAGTGTCAACAGGTTGGCCGAGTAGGCGGCCGCCAACGCGGCAAAAATCGCGACCGCGAAACACATAAAAAATCGCGTTTGGTGTTGTTCGTGATGCCCACGCATGTATCCGGCGCCGTACAGCGTCGTCGGTATCCACAATCCCGACGCCACCAATGCGAAGGTCATGCCCAACGGTTCGATGCGAAAAGCAAAGTCGAAACCGGACACCCAGGTGGTGACGACCCAGGACACGTCTTGGCCCGCAAAGACATGAGCGGCCAGCTTGACGTTGACGGCCAACAGCAGCACACCGACGATCAGCGAGGCCGCTTCGCGGGCGTTGGGCATTTTGCCCAACGCGGCGACAAGCAATGTCGCCACGATGGGCAATGCCAAGGCGATCATCAGCAGGACCGGCGGTGTCATCAGCGAACCCCCGTCAAGAATTCGGCAGCTTGTGTCGCCAGCCCCGCCGACCACGGTGTCCACAAGCCCAGCACGACGGCCAAGCCGATAACCAACCCCGTCGTCACGATCATCGACCGCGGTGCATCGCCGAGTCTTCGCGGCTTGATCATGGGTTCGGCAAAGTACATCGCCTCCACAATTTTCCAGCAGTACACGACGGCCAGCAGTGAACTTAGCAGCATCATGGCGGCGATAACCAAATTCCCGGATTCGATTGCCGAAGTCAGCAACATCCACTTGGTCACAAATCCGGCCGTCGCGGGCACGCCGATCAAGGCGAGCAACCCGATTGCCATCGCCATGGCGGTGTAGGGCATCCGCCGCGAAAGGCCGCGGAAGGCATCCAGGTGACAGGAACCGGTTTGGTACACCACCGCGCCGACGGCCATAAACAAGCCGCCCTTGATGATGGCGTGATTAAACAAGTGCGATTGCGCGGCCGCTAAACCGTCACTTGTGTTAAAGCTGATCCCCAGCAGCATGTAACCGATTTGGGCCACGCTGGAATAAGCAAGCAGACGTTTGACATCGTCTTGAAAGATCGCGGCCAGCGATGCGACATAAATGCCCAGCAGCGCCAGAATCGCCAATTCTTCGCCCAGCGGCAACGCATCAAAAGCAAAGCGATCGGTGAAAATGGTGTAAATCAGTCGGATGAACGCGTAGATCGAAATCTTGGTCGATGTGGCCGCGATCATGGCCGTGACGGCCGACGGCGCATAGCAATAGGCGTTGGGCAGCCAAGTGTGCAGCGGAAAAACCGCCATTTTCACGAACAGTCCGACCGTCATCATCGAAAATGCCACGATCAGAGTCCTCGAACCGGACTCCCGCGGCAAACGCTCGGCCAAGCCCGCCATATTCAACGTTCCCGTCATTTGATACAGCAGCCCGATACCGATCAGGAAGAAGGTCGCGCCCACGGTCCCCACAATCAAATATTGCAGCGCCGCAAGCGGCGCCCGACGCGATTTGCCCAGCGAAATCAATGCATAGGATGACAGTGATGAAATTTCAAGAAACACAAATACATTGAATAAGTCACCGGTGATGCACATCCCCAGCAAACCCGTGATGCACAGCAAATAGGTCGCATAAAACAGTGTTTGCTTATTCTCGGCGACCTCGTCTTCGACCGATCGACCCGCATAAGTGACCACGATCGCGCCAATGAACGATACAAACCACATCACGTAAGAGGAAAACGGGTCGACGACGTATTCGATCCCATAAGGCGGTAACCAGCCACCGATGTGATAGCGGATGATGCCTTGTTCCTGGACGCTTTGCAGCAACTGGGACGCGATGGCGAACATGCCCCAAGAGACCGCGATGGCGCCGAATTGCGAGAATCTGCGCGATCCCACCAGGACCAAGACGGGCGCCGCCAGCATGGGCAGCACGATCATGGCAATGGGCCAGGCCGGTTGACTCATGACGCCGCCGCCCGGGAGGCAAAGTCCTCGTCGCGACGACGCAGCGATTCGGCACGTTCGCGTTTGGCGTCGGCCAAATCCAGTTCCAAGATCTCATCCTCCTCAATCGTTCCGTAATCTTCACGGATGCGAACGATCAGCGCCAGTGCCAATGCGGTGGTGGCGATGCCGACCACGATCGCGGTCAACATCAGCACGCTGGGTAGGGGATTGGAATAGATCAATTCGTCGGCGATCAAATCACCATCGGCACCTGGATCAACGGTGGCACCGGCATTGGTAATTTCGGCGGCGTGTTCCGCAGCATGCTCGGCGTGTTCCGCCGCGTGGTCGGCGTGTTCCGCAGCATGCGTGTGTGGGGTCGCATGATCGGCGTGCAAATCGCTTCCGTGCCCATGTCCGCCGTGGTTCATCGCCTCGAAACGTTCCGGCGGAATGATGGGGGCCGTTCCACCGCTGACCTTTCCCATGGTGATGTACATCAGGAACACCGACGTTTGAAAGATATTCAGCCCGATGATCGATTTGATCAGGTTGCGTTGCCCGATGACGATATAGAAGCCCGTCATCATCAAAAAAATGACAACCCAGTAATTCAACAGTCCGACGTATTCTTCCATGGTGGGGATGTTTCCATGCGAGATGGGTTTGCGCTACCTGCTCGCTTGACCTGGGTTGCTGTTGCCATTGGCGGCGTCATTGCCATTGGCGGCGCCATCGCCATTGGCGGCGTCATTGCCATTGGCGGCTGGGCGTCGCGACGCGAATGCAAAAAAGATCATGATCAAAACGCACGTGACGGTGATGCCGACGCCCAGTTCAACCAGGAAGATGCCCAGATGCTGGCCACTGGGAAGAATCCCCGGTGCAACGTGATGTTCCAGATAGTCGTAATCCAAAAAATTGCCACCGCGAAGGATCGAAAGCACGCCTGTGCCCGCGTACAGGACAACACCCAGGGCCATGCCTTTTTCGACAAACCAGGGTGGGGCGACGCGTTTGGCGGCCTCCAGTCCAAATACCAGGCCGTACAAGATGATGGCCGATGCGAACACGGCGCCGGCCTGAAAACCGCCACCGGGTCCAAAGTCACCGTGGAATTGGACGTAACAGGCAAACAGCAAGATGTACGGAATCAGCAACTTGCTGACGACGCGAATGATGGGAAACGCGTTCATCCGGCAAGCTCCGTTCCCGTTGGATCGGGATCGAATGGATCGGCCGCTTTCGAATCCGCCGCGTCCAGATCCACGGCCGGTTGATCGCCGCTCGGACCTTCGTGGTGGGCGTCTTTGTCGCGGCGAAGAATCAGCAGCACCGATAAACCCGCCGTCAAAATCACGGTCGTCTCGCCAAGCGTATCGTAGCCCCGGTAGCTGGCCAGCACCGCCGTGACCACATTGGGCAACCCATGCATGTCGCCCTGGGACCGATCGACAAACGAGGGATCGGGATAGGTTTGAATGGGGGCCTTTGGATCACCGAACTTGGGCATGTCCAAGGTGCCATAGACCAACGCCGCACCGGTCACGACGACAACGACCAAGGCCATCGCCGAACGACCCGAAATGACGTCGCCCATCGAAGTGGTCGGGGATGCGGCCGTTTGAGATGCGGCCGTTTGAGATGCAGCCGATTGGGATGCGGTACCGCCGGGATTCTTGCTGCCCGTGAGCGTCCTGCACCCGGTCAGCGAAATCGTGGTCAGCATCAAAACTGTGGCGATGCCCGAACCGACGGCCGCTTCGGTGACCGCGACATCCGGTGCATCCAGTAGTAGCATCCACGCGGCGCCCAGGAAGCTGTAAATACCCGTTGCCATGATGGCCGCCCACAAGTCACGCAGGCGGGCGATCATGATGGCCGTGGCGACCAGCAAAATCAAAATGCAAACGATGATGGGATTCACGCGACATCTCCGGTGGGTTCACGCGGCACGCCGGCATCATCGCCACGCCGTTGTTCCGTTTGCACTGTGGCGCGGCGGGGCACGGTCTTTCCCCGCCCGCGTGCGACATCCAGCGCCGGTTGAACACCCCAATACATCGCCGACTTGGCCAACGCGTGGCACGACGACGGGCTGACCACCATCAAGAAAAACAAAATCATGCCCAACTTGACGGCAACAAGCGAAAAGCCGGCTCGAATCATCAAGCCAAGCAAAATCAGACCCGCACCGGCGGTGTCGCTAATGCCACCGCCGTGCAAGCGGGAATAGAAATCCGGAAATCGGACGATGCCAATTCCGCCAATCATCGAAAACAACGCGCCCGCGATCAAGCAACTCCAGCACAACACCTCTTGAGCAAACTGCATCGCCCTAACCCTCGCATCTGCTGTGAAAGCGACTGCTTTGAATGCTGCCGGTCGGAACGCTGCCGGTTTGCATCGCGCCCGCGTCGTCCAAGCCATCGTCACCAAAGGTGCCGTAGCGGGTGTATCGCAGCAGTGCCACCATGCCGGTGAAGTTCATGAGGCTGTACAGCAACGCCAGATCCAAAAAGTCCGTTCGCTTGATCAGGAACCCGACAACGCAAATCAGCAGCACCGTCTTGGTCCCGAACATGTTCAGCGCCAAAACGCGATCGAATACCGTGGGTCCGGCCATCGCGCGAATCAGCGCCAGCGTCATCGTCACCAGGATTGCCGCGGCGGCGGCCAGCAGCGGAACGGCAAGCTGAAATTCGCTCATGCCGTGTCACCGCTTTCGCTGGAACTCAAGTTGTCTTTGCTGGCAAGCGATCGGCCTTCCATCGCGCTCACGCGGCGATCCATTTCGCCCGATTCGTCTTCGGCGGCACCCTGAAAGGACAAGGCATGCACCAAAATTTTGTTGCCTTCGACGCGAATCGAAACGGTCCCCGGGGTCAAGGTGATCGAATTCGCCATGACAACGCGTCCGATGGCGGTCCGCTGGCTGACCTGCACCTCGGTCAAGTTGCGGTTGATGGGCATCTTTGGCGAAAGCACGATTTTGGCGACGCTCCAATTGGACCGCGCGATTTCGTAAACCAGATACGGCAAATAGAGGAACGGGCGAAGCCCAAAGTGGAGCGGCGCGGTCTCGTTGTCCAAAATCCTCATGCGGAAGACCACAAACAAGCACAACGCGACCGAGAGAACGCCCAAAATCAGCAGGAAGGGCTCCTTGAAATGGCCGGACCAGAGCAGCCAGGTTGCCGCCAGGGCCAACGTCAGCGATAGCAAATACTTCATCATGAATGGTTCGCAGGGCGATGCCACAACCTCCCGTCGCGTGCGGATGATAGCGGTTTTTCCATTTTTATCGAAGCCCGGTTCATTGACTGCCGCGCTTGCGACCACCCCAGCAACGGGACGGGACTCCGGGTGACCTAAGTAAACGTGGGTGGCGAGGAATCAACCCGGCTAACCCAACCGGCAAACTACCGTTACTCGTTTGGCGTTCTTTGTAGCGTTCCCCGTATGGAATCGGCCCCCTCGATCTTGCTCATCGACGACGATCGCCGCCTGGCCGAATCCATGGCCGCGTGGTTGGTCGAACTGGGCTACCGAACCGAAGTGGCGTTCTGCGGCAAATCGGGCCAAGCGTGTTTCCAAGCGGGCCGATTCGATCTAGCCATTGTCGACCTGCGTTTGGGCGACGAAGACGGGATCGACGTCATCCAGCGTTTGCGAAAGGGCCACCCCGATGCCGCTTTCTTGGCGATCACCGGTTACGCCAGTCCCGACACCGCCGTGGCCGCCGTTCGCGCCGGCGCAATGGATTTGTTGACCAAGCCGATCATTGACGACGAATTGAAATTGGCGATCGACCGGGCGATTCACCAAAACCAAATCGCCAGCGAAAACCGTCGTCTGCGTGAACAACTGGACCGTCGTGCCGGGATGGAAAACATCCTCAGCCACGACTATCGCATGCTCAAGATTTTCGATGTCATCGATAGCGTCGCCGACGCCAAGGCATCCGTTTTGGTCACCGGAGAAAACGGCACCGGCAAAAGCATGATCGCCCGCGCGATTCACCATCGCAGCAAACGTCGCGGCGGACCGTTGATCGAAGTCGCCTGCGGAGCGCTGCCAGACGCGTTGCTGGAAAGCGAGTTGTTTGGACATGTCGCCGGTGCTTACACCGGAGCGAACACCGATCGAGTTGGAAAGTTCGAAGCGGCCGATGGCGGCACTTTGTTCCTGGACGAAATCGCCACCGCGACACCGGCCATGCAGGTCAAGCTCCTGCGGGTTTTGCAGGAATTTGAATTCGAACCCCTGGGTTCCAGTGAAACCAAACGCGTCGATACGCGAGTGATTTTTGCCACCAACGAGGACTTGGGAAAGGCGGTCGTCGAGGATCGATTTCGGCAGGACCTGTTCTACCGCATCAACGTCGTCAACATCGTTTTGCCGGCACTGCGTCAACGCGCCGGTGACATCCCCTTGTTGGTGGATCACTTTTTGCGTGAAACCGCCGAAGCGTGTGAGCGTGAAGTCGAGGGCTTTGATCGTGATGCACTGAATGCGATGCAGCGATACGCATGGCCGGGCAATGTTCGACAATTGGAAAATGTCGTTGAACGGGCCGTGTTGTTATCCCGATCCAGCGTGCTGACACGCGAGGATCTGCCGCCGGAGATCAGCGGCATTGGCAGTGATGCGATCTGCGAGATCCCAGATTTTGCACCGGAGTCTCGGGTGCACGTCTCCGCCGGTTCCCCTTTGGACAGCGCCGGGCCTGCCGACGCATTGACGCCACGGGCGGCCCAACAAATATCCGGGATGACGCTCAAGGCCGCCCTGGAACTTCCCGAACGACAAATCATTTTGCAATCCTTGCGTGCCAACGGCTGGAACCGCGTGGCAACCGCCGACGCGTTGGATATCAATCGCACGACGCTTTATAAGAAAATGAAGCGTTTGGGTCTGGATGACCCGCGATTGCAATACGCTCCCGAAACAGTGACCGTTACTTAACGGCTCGTTCCCCGCTTCCGTCTCCTGGTTTCGTGTCCCCTATGCCTTTTCTTGGCTCACCAACCGCTTTTACGTGCCGATCTGGGGCAGGGGACTAACTGAACTTCTGGATTCTTCGCCCGCCCAGGGGAGGCGATCCAAATCCAATGCCGGCGAGAATCGGCATGTTTGAAGAGAAGCGACGCGGACGGGACTCGAACCCGCAACCTCCGGATCGACAGTCAGGATGCTTCTATGAAAACGAACCAGGACATTGAACGAAACTTCACGCACCATCCGCCAAAGGAAGGTCAGCCGAAGCGTTACGCAGCGATCCGTGCGAAGGCGAAAGAACTTGCATTGCTGATTGATGAACAGTGCCCTTCTTCACGCGAAAAATCGCTTTCACTGACGCAGTTAGAAACAAGCGTTTTTTGGGCGAACGCGTCGATTGCTCGCCACGAATAGTGTATCCCCAGCCGGCGAGGGTTAGCCGGCGCTTTGAGCGGGTGGCAAGATCGCGAGGGTGGCTTCGGTCGGCGATCAGTAAGTCCGCCGATCCGCTTAGCGGATGAAGTCTTGGCCCGGCCGTCGCCCTCGCGGCCGGTGTTGAATCGATCCCCGTGCGGCCTTAGCCGCGGTGGCCGATTGCGTCGGTAGGCTGGTGCCGATGGTCGATCGAGCCGCCGCGGCGGGGCATAGGTTCTTCCGAACACGTTGGCGAAGACCCGCCCGAAGGGAGAGACCGCAAGTGAATAGAGAGTTTGTTTTACGCGGGCGGCATCGATGGTTCACGACCGCATCGATGATTCACGACGTCGCTGCGACTTCACGTTCGGGATAGTGAAACCCATCGGGATCGACGATCGCCCGCGGCGTGTCACGTTCCAGTTGGCGCCGCTTCCTGCATGAAACGGTTGCAGATTTTTGCCTTCCTGACAAACGACGGCCGCATCCGCACGGGCAATCAAGAGCATCGCGTGGCCCGGCATTTTTGACCGCCGCGGCAATAGCGGAACCCATTGGAATCGGGACGCCGTTTCCGACAGCGCGGAACTTTGCCTCCTTCGACCAGCCGGGAAGATTGATACCGCCGGGCAATCCTTGCCGGCGGCACTGGTCGGTAAATCGGGCCCACTTCGATACCGGCTTCGTCGTGATTGACTCGGGTTTTCTCCCGATTTTGGCCCGCTGGTTCACGGTTCGAATTGGGCGAATTATCCACCCGTCGCGGTGGCCGAATTGGAAGTGCCGGGTCCGGATTTGCACGCCGCCGCATTCCCAATCCGATAGCGGGATTCGTTGGACCGGCGGAAAGCCTGGCACGCGCACGGTTGGAACCGCCGGCACATTCTCACAAACAAACCACCGCGGCCGGCACTCGGCGACGATGCGGCAAAAGTGGGCAAGCATTTCCCTGGATCGGCGCACCGAATGGTGATCCGGATTTGCACGCTCCGGATTCGCGGCGCTGAAGCCTTGGCATGGCGGGCCACCGATGATCCCGTCGAAGCGGTCGGGAATTCCTCTGAAATCCCGAACGTCGCCGCCGGTGATTTCGTCAGGGCCGGCGACGATGGTAAATCCAGCCGCTGCGAAAGCACGGCCGAAAAGGTCAACACCGGGGAACAGTGAAAGAACAAGTTCGGACATACGAAAAACGTAGCCGTCGAATCACCGTTTGACCAGGCCGATCACGGGCGGCGGTTGCCGGTCGATAGATGCGGGAGCGCGAGTGCTTCGATTTCGATGAATTCGCAGAACCTTGCCCATTCGGCGTCGAAATCGTGAAATTTGAACCGTTCGAATTCGTGATCGTCGGTCCAGAATTCGAAGGGTTGGCGATCGCCGATCCACGGTTTCCATCGGCGTTGGTCGAATTCTTGAAGCGTTTCGCCAATCGACTTGGCAACCGTTGCTTCGAATCGTGGGTCGAGGATGCCTTTTCCGATTCGATGTTGGTTGGCGATGTGTAGTCGGAAGTCGCTTTCGACGACTTCATCGCGGGGCCGCGACCATGCCAACTTTTTGATCGAATGCCAATCAGGAATCCATGCCCGCAGGTGACTCGCGCGAACGTGTCGATGGTATGGCTTTTGGTTGCTGGTTCCGATGATCACGTCGCCGCGGGGCACGAAGTAGTTCGCAAGTGCGGCGGTCATGCTCATTCCGCCAGTCCGCGGGACGTGAACGAAAACAAATCTTCCGGGAACGTAGATCATTCGCCGAAGGTTTCCGCCGTGGTTGGGCAAACGACCAATCGCCTTGATAGCGCGGCGATGCGACGCGCTTGGCCTGGGTCCGATTCCACGAACATCGATGGGGCCGGTACCGCTGAATGCCTGGACGCCCAGCTTTTGAAATGCCTTGCCTTGTAAGCGGCGATGTCATCGCGGCGGCGTTCGGCCAAGGTTTTCGCCGGGTGCATGATCAATCGGCCCCATCGTATCCCATGCCGACGCAACCACCGCTCGGTGGCCTTTCGATAGCGTTCAATTCTCGCGGTGACGATCAACGGAATCGGGACGCGGCGGGCGATGTATTTCGGTGCCGCGTGTTCGATGAATTCCTCATATCGTTCGCCGTCGTCGTCATCCTCGGGCTTGCAATCCCAACAAAGTATTCCATCGAAATCGACGGCCATGTTCGGGGTCAACACGCTGTTGAAAAGGTTCCATTCCAATAGGTGCGGCCATGGCAAATCGACCGCGTGGATGTCGGGCTTGGTCGCCGCGGCAGGATTGCAATAGACCGACGCGCAAAGGTAGTTCGAAAATTCACGCCGCACCGTATCGCGAATCGCGTTCAGGCTATTCCCGGTCATGACGGTGTCGTCGATGACGGTCACCAACGCGTTGGGGTTCGTTTCGACGTGGCGGTCGCCGCCGAGCCGCCAACCGTTGCCCGCGGAAACTATGTCGCCGGCGGTTTGACGGATCGCGACCAACGGCAGGTGCAACTGCATGGCCACCATTGTTGCCGCGGCGAGTCCGGACCTTGCGACGCCGGCGATCAACTTCGTTTCCGGTGGGATCAACGCGGCCAATCGCATCACGTCGGCGGCGAATTGCTCGTTTGACACGAATCGGTTGGCGTCGCCGGTGTAGGTGAAGGGACCGCGACGCGTCGGACGAACGCGTTGGTTTATGACGCGTTTGTTCTTGCAAAAAGCGCATTCCTCTTTGGGCGAAGTGGTCGGCCAAAGGCGATCGCATGTTGGGCAACGTCGCTTTTGCAGTTGCACGGATTCCGGCCAATCGCCCTTCGGGCAATCGACGTCACCGCGGCGGATACCGTTGGTGATCGACGAACGGCCGGGATGCTTGGCTTCGACCAGCAAGCACAGATCACCATCGCGATCGGGACAGGATTCACAAACGGCCTTCCGTTCTCGCTGTAGCGCCGGGCCGACCATCGGTTGAATTTGTTTCTTGCTTTGGCAGGGCATCAAAACTCACAGCAGTTGAGGGTCGCGTCTTCGATGGGCGTGTATCCGAAGTCGACCACGCCGCTGCATTCACCCGGGCCAGGATTGTTCGTGTAGCCTGAATTTCCGATCCGGATTAGATCATCGAGGGTCCCCAGGTAGTCGGCGTCCGTCGCCTGGAATCCAAACACTTCTTCGTCGGTGGCACGATTGAGCGCGACGTTGATATCGCTTGCGACGACGTCCGAATTGGGTTCGCCTTCGCACACCGCCATATACCAATAGACTTCCACCACGCCGGCGGCGGAAATGCAATCGTTCACGTAAAAACCGACCTGTTGGGCGCGGCCACTGGCGACAAGTCCCGGCAACATTCCCTGCAGCGTTGGCGGTGGGTCGGGCCAACCTTCGTCGAGCGAATCCGTGTCAAACTCCGCTCGATAAACGTACAGGAAGAACGAGCAATTTTTGGGTGGGCAGCAACATTCGATCGACCACGCCGGCGACCCACCGACGAACAACGGAAGCCCATTTTGAAAGATCAACGGCATTGCTACAGCGGCCCTCCGGGACCATCCGGGTTGCCGTCGCCGTTGTCGCCGCCGCCGCCACCATCCGGACCGTCGCCGTCATCGCCGCCACCACCTGGGTCGCTCCCGTTGGAGTAAGCGTTCGGATACTCATCCACGCAGGTCGTCGCTTGAATTTCTTCCGGCGGTAGATCGCAGTGGTTCCACACTTCGATGTTTTGCCGTTCGATGCGAATGCCGGTACTAGTGAAGATCACATCTTCGACCGATTGAACTTCACGGAACCAATTGATCCAGGTGATGACCCATTGGCATGATGGGCCATAGCCGTAGTCGGCGTCGGATTCCATCAACGTTGCGAAGCCCGTTTTGCCGGATAGGTCCGACGCGGTTCGATTGCGTAGGAAGCCGCCGGCTGCGTCGTCATGGACTTCGACATAGCCGTCTTCGTCTTCACCTTCGACCGCGGCACGACACGGTCGGCGAACGACTTTGGCCCGAACGGATGTCAACTCGACATATTCCTTTTCCTCGCATTCATTCGAGTTGCTGCCGGGATAAAGGGCTTCCTCGATTTGGAAAACGATCACTTGTCCCGAGCCCTCGCCGCGCCACGAATCCAATATCCAAAGCTGGGTGCGTGCATCGTGGAAAACGGGCAGCAATTCCAGCGCTCCGGATCGCTCGAATTCGATCGGCTGGACGTTCAACAAATCAATTTTTGCCTGACCGTCAGAGCCCATCACCTTGGTGATGGATTCGTCAGGATTGAGCCGCCAAAGCAAACAGTTCTGGCCCTTGCCCGGCTGCGTTCCTTCCATCGCCGAAATTCCCGATTCAGGAACTTCGATAAAAAACTGGGTCGGGATGGTGTTGTTCAGCCTGACGACGGCCCATTGTTCGCCTGTGACTTGCGGATCACGGCGAAACAGGATGTCGGCCGTGCCGGTTGGCGATGATTGCAGGAACCGGTTTCTGCCCGGCTTGATGTCGGCCATGTCGTGCCAGATTTCGCCGACGTTGACGCGGGCGGCGACCATGCCGTCGATCACCATGCGTCCGACCTTGTCGTCCTCGATCGGTTCCAGTGCGATTGCGGTTCGCCCATAGTCCGCATCGGTCGAAGTGGTCACCAACGCCGAAGGGTCGCGGCAGAATTGCGCGGTGTCCTTTGGTTCATCTTCCGGAATCGGCCGAACGTCGTTGATCGTCGCGACGCCGCCTGGTGGGATCGTCGACCCGGTTTGATTGACGACGCGGATAATCGATGCGTTCATCGCTCGCTTTTCCGGATCGCGCCTTTCGGGAATGCGCGAACGCGCGAAGGCTTCGGCCGCGTCCAACATTTGGTTAAAGTCGGACGCGCGAACCTGAAACTTTTGGCCCGCTTTAACGCGGCGGGTCACGATCCCAAATCCAGCAGGGAAAAATCGCCGTAGGGGTACACCTGTTCGACGTACGCGACGGCCGGAATCGTTAGCACTCGGTCACCGATGAATTCCTCGCGATGCTGAATCCACAGGTGATGCCAACCTTCCTTTGCCGGGATGGTTATTGGCCCGGCTGGAATGTTGGTTTCGTTTGGCTTGACGGCGAAGTGATAGACCAGATCGACGTGGTTCAAATCCGTTTCCTCGCCCTCGGCACCGAGGAACAGAACCTCGCCCTTGTTCCAAATTCGCCACGCCGCACCGTTCACCTTCCCGGTTAGTCCGATGATGGTGTTCAGTTCATTGACGGTCAGTTCTTCGACGGTGGTTCGCTTGGTCCAGCCGAACGCTGGGGCGGTGATGTCGACGCCTTCAACGGAATCTTGGGTGACTCCGATTGCGCCTTGATAGTCGACGGCTGTTTGGCCGGGTGCCGGGGTGCGTGAAATCGACGTGATCGATTGGGATCGGTGAAGCGTGCCGCCGGTTGTCGAAAACGATGCTCGATCGAGTAGCCGAAAGTTTCGCGTCATCGTGACGACGGACGCGTTGTCCGTGGTCGCCTGTTCGCCGGTGATGTCGAACAGCGTCAGGTCGATTTCATCGACGCCGAAAAGGTTTTTCATCAACTGCCGAACCGCGTTGGCTGCGGTCTTGGCATCGTCAGCGCCGGGGCCGCGAACAACGTACCGCGTCCCCTCGGTTTCGCGCGAGCCCGTTTGCCCGTTGCGGGCAATCGCGACTTCTTCGATATAAAGCCCGTTGACGAAGGTTCCCATGATGCGAACCGTACGTGCCGGCGTCGGCGCCGAATTACACGTCGCGGTGTGCGATCAAGAGAAAACCACGCCGCCTGTTCGTGCCAACGTCACCAGTTCGGCGGCGCTTGACGCGACGCGTTCGATGGCGTCGCCGCCGGCCTTTTCCCCAACACCCACGGCGATGGCACTTGGCGAAGAAACGGAACTTCCGACAGCACCGATACCGGCTTGGACTTGCGGCAGTAGCGCGGCGGCGGGCGTCAACAATCGTGCGCTTCCGCCAAACCCAATGCCGGCGGTATCAAATCCGCCGATCGTGTCGGCCAGCTTTTCCGTGTCCAGTTCGCCGGCGAAATCCTCGCCGAATCCGTCGATGGCCATGCGGTCCACGTCGGCAAGTTCTAGGGTCGGCAAAGCCGGCTCCGGGATTTCCATCGACGGAATGTCAAAATCGAATTCGTCGGGTTCAAAATTTGGGATCCCGTTATCGTTCGTCGATCCGTCGCCGCCGGCGGGCTGATTCGATTTCGCGTTGGCGATCAATGCTTCCATCGCGGCGCGGCTGGCGGCGATCGCGGCCGCATCCACCGCCGCGGCTGCACTGTTTTTCGCGTTCGCCGATTGCCTTCGATTCGCGGCATCCTTGTTGATTTGTGCGCTTGCCTTGACAGCTTCGGCTGAAATCTTGCTCGCTTCGGCAAACACATCGACGGTTGGGTCCATCGCTTTTCGAATGGCTAGCGCCGCCACCTTTGCCTCGGCAACCAACTTGACCCATGCGAGTTTTGCTTGATCAACCGCACTCCACGCCATGTCGGCGACGGCGGACATTGCACCGCGGAACGCGGCTTTGATTTGGGCGCTGGCCTTCAAGAATTGCAAATAGAGGAACGCACCCGCGATCAACGCTGCCGACTTAATGTCGCCAGATCGCAACGCCGCCGCGATGCCGCCGAACGCGTCCACGGCATCCGCTTTAATGGATGCGAAAACCTGTTTCAGGTAATTCCAAACTTGCCCGCCGATTCCGGAAAAGTAGATCAACGCGGCGGCGGCCGCGAGCACCAAAGCCACGACGATGCCGATCGGCGATGCGATCGCAGCCACGACAGCGCCGATGGCACCGATGGCCGTGACAATTCCCGAGATGGCGATTCCGACGCCGGCGACGACTCCGCCGAACGCAGTCAGCACGACGCCGGCTACGGCGACCGCCGTTCCGACGGCGAAGATCGTGGCGGCCAGCGTCTTGTTTTGCTTGATCCAGGCAATGGCTTGGGCGATTGCCGCCGCCACCGCGTTGACGACTTCGGTGATCGCCGGCGCGACGGCGGATCCCAGCGTCACCGCGGTCCCCATCAACGTTCGCTTTAATCGATTCCAAGCGTCGGTCAGTTCGGCCGCGTCCTGGGCGGCTTCCGCGTCGATCGACAACCCGAGCCGATCGGCTTCGGCTTGAAGTGCCGCGATGCCGTCGGCACCCTCGGCAAGCAGTGGCACCAGTTGTTGACCCGCACGGCCGAAAATTCGCATCGCCAAAGCCGCCCGCTTGCTCGGGTCTTGGACGTCGGCGATGCGATCAGCGATCGCCTTAAATTGATCTTCGGGGTTCATTCCTTCCAAATCTTGGAACGTCAATCCGAGTGCCGCGAGTCCATCCACCGCGGCCTTTGACCCCTCCGACGCATTGAGCAGCGTCCGTTGCATTCCTCGGATTCCGCCTTCGAGCGTTTGCAAATCCGATCCGGATTGCTCGGCGGCGAAGCCGAGCTCGGAAAGCGCTTTGGTTGAAATACCCGTTCGGGAAGCCATCTTGTGGACGGCATCGCCGGCCGCGGCGAATGATTTGGCGGCGGCAAGGAATGGCGTCACGATGGCCGTTCCGGCGGCCGTCGCCAATCCGCCCACCATCGTTGCCCCGCGACCGAACGATCGAAGCTTTGCGGATGCCGCTTCCATGCCGGCGGAAAACTTCCCGCCTTTGACGAAAAGTTCGACATACGCCGCACCGGCTTTGACTTGGCTCATTAGATCGTCTCGGGTTTAGCGTGTGGTTGGTAGCTCGCGCCGGGAATCAAAGCCGCAAGCGTGGCAACCGAACCTTCGATCACATCGGAATCGTCATCGCGGGTCGGGTCGAATTCTGCAGGCGTGAATGGTGCCAAACGCAAGCGGCGATCGCGTTTTACTTCGGCGATCAAAGCCATCAACGCCGACCATCGCGACCACTCGGATTTCGCGTGGCCGTCCCGCATCCAAACAAGCTGCCGAAGCTTCAACGGACGTGCATCGACGCCGACCGCACCGGCTATTTCCCAGGCGACTTCGATCGGGTCTTTCGGTTGGTCGTCTTCGTGTCGCGTTTGCCCTGTAGTTTCGCGATCGCTTCGTCGATCGTTCGATCCACCATCCCCATCGCCGCCTCTTGCATCCTTCCGTCGCCGATCCGTTCGGCTACCCGCTCGATCGCTTGTTTCTCGATTGCCTCGAAGTGCCTTTGGGCTTCCATGATCGCCGCCCCGCGGTTTGGGAAAAAATCGACGAGCGCCTCCAACAGCGCTCGCGTGCCTTCGGCAATCGCCTTTCCGCCCAGCCGACGCCCGAAATCGACGTCGGTGACGTCCCGTTGTTGGGCTTGTTGTTCACAGCAAACAAACAACACGTTGGCCAGTTTGACCGGGTCGGTTTCGAGCACTTCGAATAGTTCGCCGTCCATCTTGGCCAAATCGACGGCGGCCCGGGTGCGGGCTTGTTCGATTGTGAACACCGAGATGTCGACGATCCATTCGTCGCCGGTTTTGTCCTGGAATTTTGCCATGGTTTATCGACGCCGCCGATTACTCGGCAGCCGGGATGTCGTCGTGCGTGGTCTTGTAGGTGCAGGTGACCATGATTCCGTTTTCGAGTTCCTGCCCGACCTCGAATCCCATCATTTCAAACGGTCGCGCCAGTGCCCCACCGGCATCGGAGAACGTCAGCGTTTGGGCGGTCCCGGCTTCGTAGACGGCCCTTAAAGCCGCCAACGTGGCGTCATCTTTCGCCACGACCGTGACCGATACTTCGCATTCCTTGAGCGTGCCCACGGTCGCGCGGTAGCCGCCGGTTCCCCGGGTCGACAAGTCGGTCTCGCCCTTCCCGAACGAGATGGTGACGTCCTTGATGGTGTCGTTGTCCAGGCCGCCACCGGAAATCGTGGCGTCTTTACCGAGTCTGATTTTGGGCACGGCGGCGGATCAGTTGGCGGAATAATTGAAATCAAAGCCGCCACGCTATGGGTGAATCCCGGCAAGCGTTTACACGGTCACCGAAGCGAGCCACGCCAAGCGTCGGGCAAACGTGGCGTCGCCTTTTGCAGCGCGGGCCCCATCAAAGGACGTTTTTCGAAGCGGCGCGGTTTCATGGCTTCGTCCTGTCGCCTGCGTGCCTCTTGTTTGGCAATCTGATTCGCTCGATTCACCTGCCGCCCGGAGACCAACCGGACGCGTTGGTATTGGTCCGCGTAGCGGTACGTTCGCACGCGGCCGGAAGCTAAACGCTTGCGATCAATTCGGCCTTTCCGCATCGGTCCGAATTCACCGCGACGATATCGACGGACTTTGAGCTTGCGCCGCCGCGGCCGCGAAGTGCCGCCGAATTCGTGTAGGTGCCAGATCGTTTTGGAATACTTGTTCACCGGACCGATGACCACCGATTTGCCGTCGCGGTGGACGTCGAACCGCAACGCTCGTTTTAGGTGGCCGGTTCGCGTGTGCGGTGGCGATCCTGGGGCCGATGGTTTCTTGCGTCGGCGAACGCTGCGGGAAGCGATGACGCGAATCGAAGCGCCAGCGTGACGCAGGGACTTGTAATTGCCGGTTTGCTGGCGGCGGCGAATTTTCGGCGTGTCGTCGCGAACCGTCGTTTTTGCGCCGATCACCGATCAAGATCAAATCGAAAGTTCAGCGACGCGATCGACGTGACGACTCGCTTGGTGTCCAGCGATTCGGGGTCATAAATCAACCGATGCCGGGCTTCGAAATTCGATGCGAGGATCCCGTCGGCGGTTTCGAGCGTTTCGCCGCGGAAGTAGGCAACGATTTCCTCGGCCAGATTGATCACCTTCCAAGCTTCTTCGTCCGTTGTGGCTCGGGCCTGGATGCCGACGTCGACTTGGCCATACGATTCGAATAGCGCCCGCGATTGCAGTTCGTCCGTCCGCTCGGATGGCACCACCGAAACCCGATAGCCTTCGAATTGGTTGGCCAGTTCGGGCACAATCAACCGCACCTCGGCGGTCAAATCTTCGGACCATTCGCCGTCGGTGATTTCCTGGGCGACGTCTTTACACAGCGAATGAATTGGCGAAACAAACGGCATCACTCGGTCCCGACGTATTGAAGGTGGATTCGCAGCCGCGTGTGGCGGCGATCACTCCAACGCCACGGCGGATCACCACCGATGGGAATGACTTCGTAGACGTGGATGCCGTCGATGACTTGGTCGCCGCGGGCGGGCTGGAAGGATTGGCCGTCTTCGCACAGGTGAACTGCGTCGACCAACGCGTCGCGGTTGTGCGATCGAATCACAAACCCATCGGCATCTTCGGTGTCGGTGACGACTTCGCCGATGGCGGCAACGATGCGAATCGATGACCCTTCGCGGCGGCGATAGGTCATCGCGTGGCTTGCGTGTTTACCGAGCTTTCGGGCGACCATTTCGGCGCCGCGGGTCATCATATTCATCCGCGCCCATTCCAATAAGGCTTGCCAAGGGTGCGTTGATAGATCAGCGATTCCAGCCGATGAATCTCTTGCAAGTTGCTGGCGGCTTGTTGTTCCAGGCGATCGGTTCGCCGAACATCCACGCACGAAGCGGCGGACCAAGCGGCGGCGACCGAGACGATCGCGGCGACGACAGCGGAAATAGATTGGATCGCGTTCCATCCCATCGCCCAGCGACTTCGGCGGCTCATTCTTCGTATTCTTCCCAGTCCGTGATCGTCCAGCCGTCGGCCTCCATCCATTTTCGTTTGACTGTATCGATTTGCTCGCGCTCGAGGGCTTCTTCCATGTCGCGGTTCAATCGCTTCCGCACACCGCGTGGAACGAGACTCGATCGAGTGCCGCGCATGATCGCGATGCCGCTCACGGCCAACACCGCCAAGGCGACGGCGCCGGCGACCAAGCAAAGAACAAAAACCAACAGCGACCCGATGGCGGCAATCATGACGACCGTTCGATAAATGAGTTTTGGAAACGCAAATCAATTCGGGTCGATCGTGTCGTCGGTCCACCGAATCGGTTTACACATCAGCGCCGAGTTACTGCATAAACGATGGCCATACCGACTAGGGCCACCAGAAACAGCACGCCGCCGCCGCCAAGCAAACCCAACACGATCAAGGCAAACACGCCGACGGCCGCGGCGTATCCGAGCGAATCGGGAACGTCGGCTTCGAGCGTCACCGAATCGGGAATGAATCCATCGGCCAGCGGCGGGCGGTTTGGGAAGATACGCGGCCGCGGCTGATCACACGGGCAGTTGGCCAGCGGATCGTTTGCCATGGGGTCGGCGGTTGGCTGCGGTGCCTGAATCGTTCGCGGGTTTTGAGCGCGGTCGGCTTTGGCGACTCGGATCAATTCGTCCGCCAATGCGTTTGGCGATGGTACGTTGGTTCCGCTTGCTTTGTAGACCACGCCGCCGTCGCTTCGCAGCAACGCAACCACGGGCAAAGTGGTTGGCGGAAGTGCCGCCGCGTAACGACGGGCATAAGCCTTGGATGCCGGCGTCCAATCAAAGCGTTTGCAGGCTTTCGAGATTGATGCAAGCCGCGTATCGGTGGCGAGCGAACGCAATAGCGCGGTGTCTGCCGGCGACTTTTGCACGCCCGTAACCGTCACCAGCATGTAGGCGGATGAATCGTCAGGCGGTTCCGCGTGGGCGACCAGTGCGACGAAAACCAAGATTGCCGAAATAGCGGATCGGATCATTTGGAAAATTCTTGTCCGTAGGTGGGTAGCGCGAAACGTTGTTCTTCGGCCGATACAGTTTGCGAAGCGGCGTGGCGGATCGAGTCCGAAACGACGGGCCGAAATTCCAGGCGAATCCCAGACTTGGCGGCGTAGGATCGCATGTAGAATTCGCGGGCTTTCGGGTCCAGTTGTCGCCAACACGATTCGCACAAGCAGGTTAGCGGTGTCCCGTCGTCAGCCCACACTTGATGCCAATCGCGGCCCACCGTGGGCTGGCCGCATCGGGCACAGCGGAACGCACCTTCCCGCGGCGTGTCACACGAACCGTCCGGGCAACGATCGACGGTGATTTGCGGTGTGGGCTGGGAAACTGGCGGCATCAACAATCGCGACGGCGGCGAAACGGTGTACCGATTCGTTGATAGTGGGCGAAGTGGACCGACTGACAACAGGACTTCGCCGGGCGCCAAGTTGAATCCCGGGCTTCGATTGCTGGAAACGGAATACACCGCCGGCCGGTTCACACGCGTCGGTAAGGGCATTGGCCTGGGTGCGGCGATCGGGCTGGGTACAGATGGCCAAACCGTTGTTGGCCCTGTTACGCGTCGGCAGTTTGGGCAGCCACCATCGCCCTTGACTTCCTTCGCGGCGGCTTCGTCCACCATCACGTCGGACGGTGAACCGCTGGAACGCGTTTCCTGGCCGAACGATTGTTGGACGGGGCAGCGGCCGTCCGGGCACGGTTCCAGCGACGGCTCGATCGGTTGGCTTTCGGTGTCGGCGAAAATCGATTGGAAGTCTTGCAGGTCGCTTTCGTTGCATCCCAACGACAGGGCAGCACAAAGCAGCAACAGCAAGAACGATGGATATTTCATGGCTTGGTTTCCCCCTTGGAATGTGAAGCGATGCGTTAAGAACGTGCGTCAAAGAGCGGCGGCGGCAATGGTGCCGCGGCTGGCGTCAGACCAAATCCGCCATAGCCCGCCCAACGCCGCGCGAATTCGGCCTTCGGAATTCGCAGATATCGCATCGGCCGGTTGTTGTCGCAGAGCCAAACGTATTGCGTTGGATCGGTCGGCCTGGACGGGTCGCGGCTAATGCCGACGAAGTTCACGCAGTGACTTTGGAAGAACCAAATCAGTGCCGAGCGTCGGGTCTTGTTGCACCATTCCAGGAATTCCATATCCGCCGAACGCGTGAAGTAGTACGGAATTTGTTCCGCATCATGTTTGCGGCGGATGGTGGTTTCGGTTTGGCCGCCGGCATAGCGGCGCCGCCAATCCATCGCGCGTTCTTCTTGGTCCGACCAGTTGAAGTTGTAACAAGACGAAGCGATGACGCACGATCCCGAGCCGCGGCGATCGGTCCAGTTGAAAAGTCTCATATCGGCCGGAAGGTTCGCGGCCGGTATTTCGACAATCTTTTTCAATGGTTTCAGTTGTGGCGGCGGCGTATCGCATCCGATGGACGCGAGAAGAACCAACGCGGCGGCGGCGGCAATGTGGCGGCGAAGCATGGCGACCCAGGATTGGCGGGGAAGATCGGAATCGATGATCCACGCGCCCACTCGATCGCTTTACACGGTCAACGTGGCCACCGCCGTGGCTTGATCCGGAACCGTGAATTTCAAAGACTTCGTCGCGTTGCCAAACGTCACTTCGATTCGATATTCGACGGTGCGGAAAAGCGTCAGCACCGCGCGACCATTCGCATCTGTTGGGTAGCTGCCTTGCGTTGGAATGACCAACGCATCGGAAGCCAACAGCGGGGACGTGGTTGGATAGGCCCGAACGCAAGCGGCTTCGACCGGTTCGGTGTATTGATTCTCCACATCGACGGCGACCGCGCATTGGTCCGAATCACTAGCGGTTGGAATGATCAACGGATCCAGTGTGATCGTGATCGATCCATCGGCGGCGATGTTTTGACTTTGCACCGTGTTCTCGAAACCGGCAGCCCAGACCGCGATCTCCCAAGATGCGGCATCGATCGCAAATTGGGCTTGGCCTTGGGCGTTCGTCCGAACGCTTCCGGATTGACCGGACCTCCGCAATCGCACCAAAGCGTTTTCGATTGGCGTTTGGTTCGTTTCTTCGACAGTCACCGTGTAGATCAGCGGGCCCGATGTTCCGCCACCACCGCCGCCGCTGCCCGAGCCGGTCAGCCACGCGGTGTTGCCGCGATCCAAAATCGCCTGCTTGTCCTCGGTGGCTTCCGAACGCGTGGGCGGATCGTAGGCCGCGATCGCCGCGGCGGCGGCGGCCTGGGTTTGCGTCGCGTCCAGCGTCGTTGCGTGGTAGGTGGCGGCGTCGCCGGCGTGGGCCAAATCGCGATCCAGCTTGCCCAGCCTTGCGGCCGTCAGACCGGTCGCGATTTGTTCGGCGGCCGATTTCGCATCTTCGGTGGCGTCGACCAAATCCGACCAGTCGTCCGATTGGACCAATGCCGACACGATCGCGAGCGGTGACGCGTCGCCGGCGACCCAATCTTGGGCAATCAAATCGGCCAAGGCTTTGAGAACGTCGACGCCGTCGCCTTGGTTCAGGATCGCGACGTCGCACGCCGCCGCGATGGCGGACACGGACGCGGCCGACACGCCCACATCGAACCCAAACGCGGATAGCGTCCGCGTTGGATGGCTCCACACCGCCGCCGCGATCGCCGATTCATCGACGCTTCCACCGGAAGTGCTTCCGCCTTCGGCGGCGGTCGCGGCGTCGGATTCGACCAGCGGATCCAGCACGCCTTCCATTTCCTGAATCGCCGCCAATGCCGTGCGACCCCAAAAATCACAAAGCGATCGATCGCCGTCGGGATCGTCAACATATTCGAAATTCGGGTGAATCCCATCACTTAAAAAGTCCGCCTGCCACTGTGAAGCGGTGCCGAGTTTTTCGCGCAAGATGTCCTGCATGTCCAGGAACGACGCGGTGGTGCCCATCTTGCGAACCGCCGCACGCAACGCGGCCGACCAATCGACAATGCCGGCTTCGATGGAATCGCTATTTGCGGTTGCGAAGGTCGGCCAAGGCGAGACGAACAACCAACGCTGTTGCTGCTTTGGTGTCCCGGCGGCCTCGGCGATCGTCGACCACCGGTTAAATACGGCGATCCAATCCGCAACCACTCGATCGAATTGCGCGGATGTCATTCGGCGGTTGAATGGGCCTTGGGTCGGTGCGAAGCGATTGACGATTTGGACGACGAACGTGTTGGGTGCGATCGCATCGCCGCCGGGATTCATTTTGCCCTGCAACGCGGCGTCGGTGTACGTCGCACCGGTGAAAGCGGATTCAAATCCGGCCGGCAGGTGGTTGTAGATTGAATCGCTGCCGTCGGCTTCCACGCCACACTGAAACAGCCCAGGCGAAGCGTTTGGCACCCAGCCGTTCAAATACAACGCGATGTCATAAAGTGTGATGCTTTTCCCATCGTTTGATTGATTGCCGTTGGCCGGTCCGTTTAGTTGAAACTGTTCGGTGTATCCGTAGCTTGGGCCGTCGCCGAAGTTTGGCGATCGCGAAACCGTCACGGTTTCGACGGCTTCGCTGGGTGAACCATCGTGGAACGAAAGCGTTTGCGTCGCGCCGGGCAAGTCGCGCAGGTTCAATCCCTGCAGCGCGGCAGCGTGATTGTGCACCGTAAAAGCCAAATTGAACGGCGGCGAAATCCACGGCGGGGTGATGAACGGGAGTCGAAGCGGCGAACCAAATTCGTTATCAAATACCCACTTTGCCGCAACGATGCCGTTGGCGCGTCCGTCGACGTCGATATGCAACGCTTGGCCCGTGGTCGTGATTGTGGTTCCCGGGATGGTCGCGCCTTGCTGCAAAGTCGAATGAAGCGAAGATGCGAACTTGTTAAACTTCCAATCGGCAAAGGGCACGAATCGGCAGCCGGCAATCTGTTTGCCAGTCACGTTTTCAAACGCTCGCCGGATGAATGTTGGAATCGATGGCCATTGCTGCGAGCCTTCGGCGACCAGCGAATCCCCGAAGTAGAAGACTTGGCAATTCTCCCGAAATAGCCTTTGAAAGAACGGGCCCAAATTATGCGACCGTGTTCCGCCGGAAAGCTTGAAGCGGTTGGTGTCGGCGCGAAATTCCGCTATTCCAGAAACAGCCGAAGCTGCAACCTGAACGACGTTCGCATCGACGACGCTCGCCGGTGTTCTCGGCCGCACGCCCAAGTCGCCATGAATTGAGACGTTAGCCGTCGACGAACTTCCTCTGACGCTAAATTGCGAACCCTCAGGAAGCTGTGCGTCTGTCAGCACAATCTGATACTGCCCGCCTCCGATCTCGGTGATCGCAAGTCCGCTTTGGTCGACGCCGTTTGCGCGAACAGTGATCGCGTGATTGGCCGAATCGCTCGCGACATACGCTGCGGTGCTGTTGTTCCATGCGTAATAGTTAACGTTGAACGGCATATCAGCACCCAATCAATCGGCGATGTAACAGCGGTGGTGGAACCGGCGTGATTGTCGGCTGACCACCGCCGTCGACCGTTTGCGAAGCCGTCGTTTGATCTTGCGCCGTGTCATGTCCGCCATCATTGCTGCCGCGAAAAAACGCGTAGTATGACTCGCCAGGTGTCAGCCCGGTGATTGTCGCATTGCCCACACCCGATTGCACCAATGCGTTGTCGGCTGCGCGTCGATAGTCCCACGATGCCGTTACGGTGCCGTTGCTTTGGCTGTCGTAAGTCGGCACGACGATTGTGGCATCGGTGCCGGAAATGCTGTGCGTTCCGTCGACGGGGCGGATTGGTTCGGGGCCGGCGTCGTATTCGGAAACTTCTTGCGACGATAAGGCCCGGCTGAATACGGCAACGTCAGCCAAGCTGCCGTCAAACTTTTGGTCTGCGTTATTTCTCTGGGCGATTCGAACGCCTTGTCCGTTGCCGGTCACCGCTATGCTTTGCGTGTTTGTCGCGCGGAGAACACCATCAACAAAAATCCTGCGAATCGCGGCTGCTTCAAAAACCGCCAC
>JBCCRW010000006.1:0-41555 GCA_039201055.1 Planctomycetota bacterium
GCGAATTCGTCGCCGCAGTTCTTCGACCTTGGGATCGGCGCGTTCCAAATCACGCCGGATAGCGGCCTCCTGATCGGCGGCCTGTTGCATCTGCTGGGCGGCGGCCTGGATCGCCTTTTTGGCAATGTCTGACAATTCGGCCTGCATGACCGAATCTTCCTTTAACTCCTGTTCCAACTGACGAAGCATTTCCTCCGGATCACGGTTCAGGTCGCTGGCGAGCGCTTCCATTTCCCGGCGTTGGCGTTCCAGCGCCCGCTCGGTGGCCAGCGTCTCGGCGGCCTCACGCAGCTGCTGCCGCGACTGGGCGACATCCTGCCCGGTCTGGGCGGCCTCGAAGTGCGCGGCCACTTTCTCCAGCGTCTGTTCCAGGTCCTCCAGTGCAACGGCTTGTTTTTCGCGGCCTTCCGCTGGATCACGATCCGCATCCCCGCTAGCCGCCTCGGCGGACAAACGGCTCTGGCGGGCCTGATTGCGGGCTTCGCCAATCAGGGCCGACGCCGCATCGGCGTCGCGAATTTTCGCCTCGGCATCCGCTTGCCGAAGGTTCGTATTATTGGCCAGATCAATCAACGATTGCATCGTTTCACCGGCCAGGCGCTCGGCCTTCAAGGCCGCCAATGCCATCGGCTGCTCCTTAGGTGCCGCATCGCCGTCGCTGCTATCGCTGCCGGGTGCCGCATCGCTGTCGGGTGTCGCATCGTTTTCGGAATCGGTTTCGTTGGCCGGTTCGCTTCGACCGGCATCCGGCTTGACCATTTGCTCGGCCCGGTCGGCCGCCTCGGCAGCCCGCCGGGCCAATTCGGGAATCGTCTCGACATACTTCAGGATGGTTTCGCGAGCGGTGGCCAAGTCCGGTTCCAATTCGGCGAAACCCAAACGCAGCTTGGCCAACATTTCGCCGCAGGCACCCTCGGCACTTACCATCGCCTTGCCCCGCGCCGGACCCGGCGCCCAACGTCGGGAAACGATGACGGTCTGGCTTCGCTGCTGATTCTCGTCGTAGTGCGTTTCGTTGATCGTTTGCAAGCGTTTCCAATCGATGCCGGTGCGACCGAGCTTTTGAATCGTGTCACGGATGGCGTTGACGTAAGACTCCAATCGCAGCGGCTGTTTCAGCTTTGCGTTGCCGCCATATTCCAGCGTCGATTCCAGGCGAGTCATTTCATCCAGGACCGATTCGGCGCGACGCAATTGCGCGTTGCGATCCAAAATTCCAATCGCGCCGACGAGCTCTTGAAACACTGTTTGCGGCGGCGTTTCACCAAAGTCGGCATAGCCATCACGGGTGACGTTGCGGACGGCTTGCTGGATCAAGTGCAGGTCCGCCATGCCGCGCAAATCCACGCGAGGCAAACCGCGTCCGCGGGTTTGTTCGTCGCTGACGCGATCCAGGAAACGGTTGATTTCAAGCTTAAAGTTCTCGCCCCGCTGGGCCGCATCGAGACGATACATCGAAATTTTTTCCGAATCATCCAAGCGCTTCGCCCGCTCCCCCGCTCGGATCGATTTGGAACCCTGGTCGGCGGCCGCACGCAGCCGATCGCTTAATGATCGGACACCATTCCAACGATCTCGTACCGTTGAAAACCGTCGCGACGCCAGGCTGTCGTCCCAAATTCCGTTGACGATTTGGTTGCGGAGTTCATTTTCGAATTGCAGCACGCTGCGCCGCACCTGGTCCAACTTGGAGTCGCCCTTTTGAAGCTCATTGACCAATCGCGACGTCCAGCGTTCGGCCCATTGTCGGAAGGACCGCCACTTGCTTCGCGTTGATGAATCCGCCCATCCGGTGACCTCTTCGCCAAATTCGGCGATTTGCATCAACCGCGCGGTCGCCAGATTCAGATACCGCGGATAACGCTGCAGCGGCACGGCCTGGTCGGCTACCACCAGCGGCGCCAGCGACTTTTGCAAACGCAGGGCATCGTCGATTCGCGCGACGGCCAAATCGGTATTGATCAGCGTGGCGGTGAACGATTTCAGCCGGCTGCAGGTCGACCGCAAGTTCCTTGCGTCGCCGTACAAACCACGTTGTTGACTCTTGCGCTGCTCGGCATCGGTGATTTCCCCCAGCCGGCCCAGGTCCCGACGAAGCTGCTTCCAATCGTGTTGCAACGTCAGCAGCCAGGTCCCGAATTGATCCCAAGTTCCCGCATCAAACTGGTTATCGACCTTTGCCATCAACTCGCGCACCAGCACGCGGTCGGCCTGGAAGTCATCCGCAAAGGCGTCCAGTTTTTGCAGGGATTCGATTTCCAGTTCATCGGCGGCCGATAATCCCTGTTCGATTTCTTGCAATCGCGTTTCCGCCTCGCTCAGCCGCTCGCGAAGTTTTCGCACGAACTCGATTTGTTCCAGCAGCGATCGATGGCGATCGGCGTCAAAGCCTTCATCGGCGATCAAAATTTCCGCGTATTCACTCTCACCGCGTTGGCCCAATCGATCGATCGCGATGATTCGGGTGCGGATCACATCACCGGCCTCCAGCTTTCGTTGCGGCCGCGAATCGCCAGCCAAATCCATCAGATCCCATTTCCAAGTCGCAACAAACTGCTGTTGGTCGGCCTCCGATTCAATCACTCGTTGAATCACCGGATCATTGTTGACCTGGATTTCCTGGACCAAGCGATCCATGGGCAAATCGTCGGCGGCCATGGCGGCCAGGTCCAAGACTTCCAGCGGTCCCAGGATCCGACCCTCCGGACCAAGCGATGCAGCGGTGTCGCCGGATTGCCAACGCGCCTGCGGCGGCGCGTCGGGAAGCGGCGTCACGGAATATTGCGGTGCAAAGGGTTGATTCAGTTCCGTCTCGATCGACACGGCGTCCAATTGATAGGTCGATGGCGTCCGCATGCGCAGTGATGTCGTGAACGCCGAAGGATTGGATTCAAGCGGCTGCAGCGCGTCGGCGGCAAGCTGGATGCCGTGCCGAATGGTCGCTTCACGCACGGCTTGGTCAAACGTCACTGTTAATTCGACCAGGGTGCCCTCGACGGCCTCCAAATCACCATCGGGCGGCCGTGTTTGAAACGTTTCGCCGGCGGAATCTTCCCACTCACTTTGCACTTGAAAGTCCGGTGATCCTTCGCCGGCCGGGTCCGCGATGGTTTCGCGTTTGGCGACGACGATTTGATCGGGCAACTTCGTGTATTCGGGGAATTGATATCGCTTCTGAATTTCGATCACCTGGGGCCGAGCCTTGGGGGTCAATTCGTGCCACAGGGTCACCGCGTCCCCGGCAAAGATCCGGTAGCGGACGGGCGTTTCATGGATGGTCAAATTGCCGGCGAAACGCCCGCGAGTCCCAAACGCCGCATCAATACGACTGCTTGCACCCGAGGCGTCCGCCGCACCCGAGCGCTCCAAGGTCCCCGCAAAGTCCGAAACATCCACTGTCTCGCCATCGCGGCGAGACATCAACACGCGTCCGCTGTCGCCCGCCGCGTCCTGGTATTGCAACAGCACGTCACCGTCGCCGGCGTTTGTGACTTCGGCCAGCACCGCGACGGCATCGCCTTGGGCGACCGAGCGACTCGGCGGGCTGGGTTCCAAAATCGTGATCCGCGTCACGCTGGCGCGCTCAATCGGCACTCCCGGCAACAGGGCGCGTGCCATGCGGCGTCCCCACTGGATCGACGGGACGGCCAACAAAATCGCGGCCACAAGCAATGTCGCGACCGAAGCAAGCAACCACCGCTGGATCCGTTTCCAAGGCAACATTCCCGACACGTCGGCGTTGCTGGCTTGTCGAGCAATCCGGTACTGCAGCGATTGGCGAAACGCAGGCGAACCACCGCCGGACCCACTGGATTGCGACACGGGATCGGCAAGTTCGACGGCGGAAAGCAGATCGTCACCAAAGTTCTCGTCGGCACTTTCAATCTCGCGTGCCAAACGCGCATCATTGGGCCGAGCCGCCGACCACCATCCCATGCGAATGCCGGCCCAAACCGCAGCGAAGTAGGCCAGCACAGACAGGCCCCATCGCTGGGAATCGCCAATCAAAAACGTCCAATCGGCCAACGCAATCGCGGCGCCGCAAGCCAGCAGAACCAAAATCGCGACCGCCGCCCCGCGAGCCAACAGCATCCACCGCCGGCGCCCGGCAAACGCCGACAGCAAAGCGCGAGTGGCCGGATGCAACGAATCGGCCAGCGAAGTGGGTGAATCACCAGGGTGCATGGGCGGGATGCTTGAATTGGAAGAGGGCAGCGAACCAACGCCGTATTGTAACGTCCCACCGCTGGAGGTAGCCGTCGTTCGCCAGAACACGGAACCACGCACTGCAGGTAGCCGCTGTTCGCCAGAACACGGAACCAAGCGGGATTTCCGCCTTCTGGCGAAGGCCGGCTACCTTGGCGGCTTTGTCACACGTTGTTTGTTGGGTCGCTTTGGATTCAGCGGGAAAACATCGGACCGCTCGGCAATGTCAGTCCAACGTTTTGCCATCTCGGCGACGCGGCTGGGTTGCTCGCCGCTCAAATCCCGTTGCTCACTGCGATCCCGGGCGGTGTCGTACAACTCCCAAGGCCCCTTGGCTCCCTTGGCGACCAATTTGTAGTCGCCGATCCGCAGAGCCCGATTGCCTTCATGTTCCCAAAAAATCTCCGAGCGGGAAATCTCACGCCCCTCCAGTGCCGGCACCAGCGACCGACCTTCAAGCGGCCGGATGGATTCGCCCTGATGAAACGTGGTGGGATATTGCGCACCGCTGACGTCGACCGCCGTTGCCATCATGTCGATCACGTGCCCCGGATTGTCGTCCCAGCGACCATGATGTGCACCGGAGATTTTCGCGGGCCAGTGCACGATCAGCGGTGTGGAAATGCCGCCCTCGTGAACCCAGTGCTTGTATTCGCGAAACGGCGTGTTGCTGACCGTCGCCCAGCCACGGCCGTAGCCGATGTAGGTGTCCGCGCCGCCCGCCATGACGCCTTTGCCCGTTCGTACGGGGTAGCCATCGCGAGTTTGCTTGGGTTGCATATCGAATTGCAAATCCGTGTCCGCCATCGGCGGCAAGGTCGGCGACGCCGCGCGCGGCTGGCCCTTTCCGCGGCGACCGTAAGGTTCGGCGCACCCACCGTTGTCTTGAAAAAAACAAATCAGCGTATTGTCCAAATTGCCGGTTTGCCGCAACGTTTCCACCAACTTGCCGATGCCCTGATCCATGCGATCAACCATCGCGGCGTACACCTCCATATTGCGTCGGTCCCATTCCCACGCCTCGCGCTCCTTCCAAGCGTCGGGAATGCCCCAAAGGTCCGTCGCGTCGGCGTCGATCGCACCGATCCGAATCATCTTTTCGTACCGCCGTTTCCGAATCGCGTCGTAGCCCGAATCGTAACGCCCGGCGTATTTTGCAATGTCCGTATCGCGAGCGTGCATGGGCCAGTGCGCGGCGGTGTAGCTGACATACAAAAAGAAGGGCTGGTCCGCGTGGTCGGCGTGATGTTCGCTTACAAATCGTGACGCTTGGTCGCTGATCGCATCGGTGTAGTAAAAGCCATCGCTGGGTTGGTATTCCGCATCGGCAAAGGGCGAAATCAGCGTGTTGTCGCGAGTCAGCGAATTGGGATCGAAGAAGCTGCCGGCACCGTGAATCGTGCCGTAAAATCGGTCAAATCCCCGCTGCAACGGCCAGTTCTTTTTCGCCGCTTGGTCACGTCCCTTGACCTTGGGCGTGACGTGCCATTTGCCGGCCATATAGTTTCGGTACCCGGCGCTTCGCAGGACTTCGGCGATCGTCACGCAGCGACGGTTCAAGTCGCCGCGATAACCCGCATGTCCGCGATCCTCCATCATGTGGCCGATCCCGGCCTGGTGTGGGTACAACCCCGTCAGCAACGCGGCCCGAGTCGGACAACAACGCGCGGTGTTGTAAAACTGGCGAAAGCGAATCCCCTGGGCGGCCAGACCGTCTAAATTTGATGTTTCGATTTCGCTGCCGTAGCATCCAATGTCCGAGTATCCCATGTCATCGGACATGATGTAAACGATGTTGGGTCGCTTGGTGGAAATCGAGCGTGCACCCGCGTTGCCTTCGGTCGCGATCGCCATGACACTGGTCAGCTCGACAAGCACTCCCAGCCCGACCAGCACGCCCAAACATCGGCTCGAGAAAAACAAGGCAACTTGCGTCACATCCGTTTTCCTAAAAAGTGTTTTGGCAGACATTTACAATTGACTCTTTACAAATGGCCCTTGAACCTCGAAACGCGGCCCCTAACTTAACCGACCGGACATGACAGCCAAGTTGATTCCGCCGAAAGTCAAAGCCGCTTTCGATCAATTTTCGTCGCCAAATCGGGCGGTGCTGCTTGATGTTCAAGAAATGATTTTTGACGTCGCAAAGGACAACGAACGCGTCGGGCCACTGACGGAGACCTTGAAATGGTGCGAGCCGGCCTACCTGACCGAGCAGACGAAGAGGTTGGATCAATGAGATTGCGTTGGTGTTTTTGGTGTTGCTGTTGCTTGATGATGGTCTTTTCGAATTCGCCAATGGCGTCGGCGAAGCCACCCAACGTCGTGATGATCGCGATCGATGATCTGAATGACTTTGTCGGTGTTTATGGGGGACACAAACAAGCGATCACACCCAATATCGATCGTTTGGCCGCCGGCGGAATGGTCTTCCGAAATGCGAGCTGCCCCGGGCCGGTGTGCGGAACTTCCCGGTCAGCGCTGCTGTCGGGCTTCATGCCGTCGACCACGGGCATCTATGGCAACAGCCAGAACATGCTCGATTCGCCGATCGTCCAACGTCACGCCACGCTGCCGGAGTACTTTTCACGAAACGGTTACGTCACCCTGTCGTCGGGCAAAATTTTTCACAAACACGCGACCGACAGCGGTCAGGATCACGGACACTGGGCATTTGACGTTTGGCAAAATACAAGCGGCAATGGCAAACCGGACCCCAAACAGTTGTTCGATCGCAATCGAGGCATCATCAACGGCAAACGAATCGCAAATCCAAAGCACGCCGATGGCGGCGGTTCACCTTTTGCATTTGGACCCACCATCGCCGGAATCGAGGATCAAAAAGATTATCGCACGGCGCAATGGTTCGCGAAAAAACTGTCCCAGGATCACGCGAAGCCGTTCTTCATGGCCGTCGGGTTTTCCAAGCCGCACCTGGCGTGGCACGTGCCCCAAGAGTTCTTCGATTTGTACGAACGCGATCAAATCGAAGTGCCTGCTTATCGGCTCGATGATTTCGACGACATTGCGGGCGGAAAACGGGATGGCCAATTCCGAGCGACACCGGACTTTTTATGGTGCCAGGAATATGGCGTGATGAAGGACGCCGTACGGGCCTATCTGGCTTCCGTCAGCTTCGCGGATGCCTGTGCGGGCGTGGTCCTGGATGCGTTGGCAAAAAGCCAGTACGCCGACAACACGATCGTGATCTTGTGGGGTGATCATGGCTGGCACTTGGGCGAAAAGCTGCGATTTCGCAAAGTCACACTCTGGCGTGAAGCGACGCAGTGCCCCTTGATCGTGCGGATGCCGTCGATGACCCAATCCCAAAGCTGCGACCGGAACGTCAACCTGATTGATCTTTATCCCACCTTGATCGACCTGTGCGGTCTGCCCGACAAAGGTCCGGACGCTCTGCCGCTGGACGGGCGCTCCTTTGCACCGTTGTTACGTGACCCCTCCCAATCATGGCACCCCACGGTGACCACCAAGCGGCCGGGCGAACATAGCGTGATGGCGGATGACTGGCATTACATCCACCGCGACGCCGGCCCCAACGAACTGTATCGCGTCAACGATGATCCGATGGAATGGACCAACCTGCTGCACGACGATACCAGTCAATACGAAAGCGTGATCAATCGTTTGCGAAGCTCGCTACCGAAACAGACCGCCGATCCGATCCGAATCACGAAGAAATCAAAACGCAAAAAGTCGCTGGACCACTCCATCCGGCCCCACCGTCTGGCCATTGATCTGCAGTGACGGCTAGAACAACGTGTAAATGAACGGTGCGACGGGGCTGAGCGCGAAGAGCGCCAAGCCCGACAGGATCAAAAACGAAATCAACATCGGGACCAAAACCCAGCGTTTCTCATCGCGGATAAATTGCCAAAATTCCACCAGGAAGAGCGGGTCTTTTGCCGGCGATTTTTGCACGGCGTGATCATCGGGACTCCCACCGGTCGGTTCGTCTTGATTCATGCGGCCAGTTTAGCGTCGCGGAAACCAAAGTAGATCGCTTCTCCGATGCGAAACAGCACTCGCTTGAGTGCCGAAGGCACGGCACACGCGAGACGGGTGAGCCGCGGGTGTGGCGAGAGCCAAGCGCCCGCGTCCTATCGCTCGCTTTCCGCCCGCGTCCTATCGCTCGCTTTCGTTTAACGGTCGCGACCCGCACTAGGCAAAAAATCAAGCCAGCGCGTCGCTACGCGATCGGGAGTTGCTGGCCGGGGATTACCGAACCGACAGATTGACGCAAAAACTCAAACGCTATGATCCTCGACGTCAGCCCAGGTGGTCGTTTGCATCTTTAACGGCGAATGAAGGGGTAAATTTTGACATTGCGCGGAAAAAGCCCCTACGGTGCGTTTTGGGGGTTGCCTTGTGGGCAATCCCATGCTGCTCATCCCCATCGCGTTCCGTTTTCTGGAACCAGGCAAACTTGTCCATGTTTTCAACGCTCTATCGCCCGCTGAGTTTCGCACTCATTCTTTTTTTTGTGGTGGCCATCTGCGGCTGCACCGGGCAAAGCCAGAACACGGTTCAAGAACTGACCGAGGACGAAATTTCGCGATACGAGGATGGGTTGGCCGAAGGCGGCGGTGAGGGCGGTGGCGAGGATGCCATCAAGCCCTAAGCCGGTGTGTCTTCGCAAGGTTTGGTTTTCTTTTCTCGGGGAGTGGAATGATGAAACGGCAGGGGATTTGTTTCTCGATGCGTCACCGCCAAGTACATCGGGCGTTCGTGTGTCGGCGGGCGTTCACATTAGTGGAACTGCTGGTGGTGATCGCCATCATCGGTGTTCTGGTCGGCCTGCTGCTGCCGGCGGTCCAGGCCGCTCGTGAGGCGGCGCGGCGGATGAGTTGCAGCAACAATTTCAAGCAAATTGGAATTGGGATGCATGATTATCACGATTCGTTCAAACAGTGGCCGATGCATGGCACCGGCGGAACGGATGAATTCAATGACTTTTGGGATGACGCCGATCGCCCAGGGACCGTCGTTGGCCAACCACTTGGCTTCAGCCGCCACGCTTTGTCGGCGCTGGTCGGGGTGTTGCCGTTTGTCGAACAGGTTCCGATGTGGGAGGTCATCAGCAACCCGTCCATTGACGAAGAAAACGAAGTGTGGCCGGCGTGGGGGCCCGCACCCTACACGATCCGCTATTCGCCCTGGCGAACCGACGTGGCGACCTATCGTTGTCCCAGCGATCCCGGCGTCGGCTTGCCCGCGGTTGGGCGAACAAATTATGCCGTTTGCACCGGAGATTCGATGAATCGCGGCAGCGTGGGTGTGTCACGATTCAATGGTGGACAAGGCCGTTGGCGTTACCAGGATGAAAACTGGTTGGTCCAGCAAGTTCGCGCCGCCCAGCGGGGCGTTTTCATACCGCGGGCCAACATGCGAATTCGCGACGTTTTGGATGGCACGTCCACGACGATCATGGCGGGCGAGATTGCGACTGACCTGGGCGACAGCGACATCCGTACAACGCCATCGATGGGCAACGGCGGTCATAGCGGCGACTGGGGCAACGGCGTGATGGGCAATCCGTTGACGTGTGTCGACGCGGGGCAACCGGACCCAACTCGACCACTGTTTTGGTCGCCAACGGGCGTCAACATTCCCGGCGGACAAACTCGCCGCGGCATGCGCTGGGCCGACTTCCGCGGGATCTATTCGCAATTCAACACGATTCACCCGCCCAACAGCGCGCTGTGCCTGGGCGGCGGGCACGCCACCGAGGGTGTGTATTCGGCCAGCTCGCGTCACCCCGGTGGCGCGCACGTGTTGATGGCCGACGGGGCGGTGAAGTTCATCACCGATTCGATCGAGGCCGGTGACCCGCGGGCAATGCCGGTTTGGCGTCGCAACGGCAACGAAACCAGCGTGAATCCATCGGGCAGCCCGTCACCTTACGGCCTGTGGGGCGCGCTGGGAACACGAGCCGTCAAAGAGGTCATCGACGGCGAATTCTGATTCAAGCCAAACGCTTGATGACGTAAACAAAGGCCGGCTTCTCACCCCTCGCGGAGTGTCAAGTCGGCCGCGTCGTAGGTGCCACTGGCGCTGGGCATATTGCACGTGACCTGATAGGTCCAACGCCGCGTCTGATAGTTGAATTCGATCGCCGCGACCTCGCCGGGTTGGAATGAATCGGGCAAACGCACGACGACTTCGTCGAAGGGATAGTAACGCGGCGTCGTTACCACGGCGCGGTTGGGATTGATTTGCTGCATCAGGCGTTCGATTGCACGATGCAAATTTTGTCGCGGCACCGGGCTATCGTCACACACGACCACCGAATCGCTATGTCGGTGGATCAACTTGATTGCCGCCGACGTCACGCCGTCGTCGCGAATGTATTGCTGGACGCGAAGTTCATTGGATTTCAAATGCATCCGCTGCTCCGCTAGTGTGACTGAAACAGATCCAATATTTCTTCAGCGTGGTCGCGTTCCATCATGGCCACAACGACATCGCCAGCCTTGAGTGTATCGTCGGCGCCGGGAACCCGCACAAATCCGTCACGCTGGACGGCGGCCAACAGGCAGCGGCCTGAAAACGGCAGGTCACACAAAGTCTTGCCTTCCAGCTTGGCGTCGCTTTGCACTTCGATCTCGTAGACGCCCACCGTGCCGCCGGGCAATTCGTGATAGCTGATCACGGCGCCTTCATTCAGGAAGCCAATGATTTGGCGTCCGGCGGCGTTGCGTTCGCTGACCACCACATCGATGCCTAATTTGCCAACGACGTTGGCGTAGTCGCTTCGCCCGACCACGCACATCACCCGGGCGGCGCCCAATTCTCGCGCCTCGACACCGGCCATGATGTTGCTTTCGTCCGATCCGGTGCAGGCGACAAAAAAATCGACTCGCCCGGCCCCTTCGTCCTCCAGCACGTCGCGCCGATTCGCGTTGGCATGAACGACATTCGCCCGCGGCAACAACTTGGCGATTTCATGACAACGGCTTTCGTTGCGTTCCAAAATCGTGATGCGGTATTCCGAGGGCGACAGCGTTTGTGCCAGGTGGTAACCCGTTTCGCCACCGCCGGCGATCAACACGGATTGTTGCCGGCCACGTTTTCCGCCGGTCGCGAACAAGCCTTTGGTTTTGGCGATCGCGTCTCCCGTCCCGATCAAACTGACGCGATCGCCCTCGTGCAATTCATCTTCACCGCTCACGATCCAAATCCGACCATCGCGATTGATCGTGCCGACTCGAACGGTCGATGGAATTTGCAAATCGCGAAGTTTTTTGGACACCGCGGCGGCGCGTGGTTGCACCTGAACCTCGTAAACTTCCAACTGGCCGCGAACGAAGTGTTCCAGCGGAATCGCGTCGGGGTCGCGAATCGAACGGGCCAGTTCAAAGGCCGAAAGCTGTTCCAGCGACAATAACGAATCGATGCCAAAATGACTTTGGTAATCGAATGTGTTGACGTCGACCAACGCCGGCGCATAAACCCGTGCCATCACGCGCCGGGCACCAAGCGCCTTGGCCATGCTGGCGGCAACCAAGTTGACTTCATCGTCACCGGTGACGGCCAAACACAAATCGCATCCGCACACGCCGGCGCCGAACAGCACCGTGCTTCGTGATGCGGAACCTTCGATCGCGCGGACGTCCAATTCGTCATTGATGCGGCGAACGTTCTCTGGATCCAAATCGACAACGGTCACGCTGTGCCCGCGGCGGCACAACATATCAGCCACCCAGCGTCCGACCGTTCCGGCTCCAAGCAGCAGGACTCTCACCGGGTCACACCCACCAATCCACCAACGACAACGCCAAAAAGATCACCAACATGAATGTGCCGATCCAGCGCGCGGTATAGATCGAATGGCGTCGGATTTCATCGGGATCCTCGTGCCGGGTGGCCCCGAAGACCACCGAAATCGCCACCCACAGCGGCACGAAGTACAACAGGTAACCCGGCGAAAGCGAAAGGAAAAACGCAAGCAACATCGGAGTCGTCGTCATGCCTGGATCTCCTTTGGCTTGTCTTTGGAATCGGTCGAATCGGATGAATCCGGGTTCGCTTCGGTCTTACCCGCCTCGTTCTTACCCGCTTCGTTCTTACCCGCTTCGATCTTTCCAGCCCCATTGTCGTCGGGATCATCTTCGCCCGCTTCATCGTCGCTGTCTTGATCTTCGCTGCCGACCGCCCGCCGCCCGCTGATCGACGTCGACAACGGACCACCGTAGGCGTCATAGATCACCAGGATATTCAGCAGCCCCGCGATCACGGTGTACCACGTTCCCATTTCGTAGCCGGCACCCTTGGTCGAATACCAAGCGGCGACTTGGTCGGCCGCTTCATCACGGACCGGGCGGAATGGCGGCGCCATCAAATCTCCCAACCATCGCACCGGGCGATAGTCCGGCCGGGTGCCGCCGGTTTGGCGATCGGTGTACTGGTTCATCTTGCGACCTTGAATGATCGCGGGAATCGCGACGGCGCCGGCCCCGGCCTGGAACGCGAAATGCCAACGTTTGTCACCAGGCTGCCATGACGCATAAACAACGTGTTCGCCACCGACGGCAAAGCCGAAAATCCACAACGACATGATCGCGACAAAAAACGTGCCGGCTTTGCGATAACGTTGCTGGTACGCATGGCCCAAGCCCGGGATGGCCCAGGCAAGCAGCGCGGCGAGTGATCGATTGCGCAGGTCAATCTGCTGCTGTTCGACCAAGATGGTGTTATCGGTATCTTGCGGCCGACTGTTTTGCCGGCCACCACCTTTTTGGCCAGAGCTTGCTTTGCCGCCGGCGGTTCCGCGGTCGCGGTGATGGCTGGGCCGGCGGCGAAACGAATCAGAACTGCGGGACATTGGGACGGTTCGCGGTCGTTGAAGTCGAGTTTGTTGAAGTCAGGCCGGCTCAATCAGACACCGATGATCAGTAACCCGCCATTGTGGAAGAATTGTGCCCGTGGCGATAGCACAATCCGAGCTTGATCTCGGCGTCACCGATGCGGTATCGGCACTTTATCGCGACGTTTGGGGCGCGATTCGCGAAACCTTCCCACGGACTTTTTGTGCCCGTTTTCGCGACAAACCGGTTCCTCACGCCCACCCACCGATCACACGATGAAACCGTTCATCCGTCCGCTGCGAAAATCTCTTCCCGGCCAACCATTTGCCTGTTTTTCTCGCGTCAAGCGTACCCAACGGCTCCTGACGGCGGCCATCGTCCTTGCCGGCAGCACACTTGCGATGTTGCCCGGTTGTTCACCCGGCACCCCGGTGGCGGACACGGATTCCGGTCAACCCCAAGCCGCCAGCACGCCCACGCCGCCGGCGCTTTCGGCGGATCCCATGGGGACCGCTTCGGCGAATACCACGGGGACCGTTTCTGCGGCCGCCGGCAGTCTGCGGAGCGCTCCCAACCCGGCCGCGGCGACCGAAGTCGTTTCTGCATTTTTGGATTCGGTTCGACGAGGCGGCGACAAAGAGGAAAGCGAAAAGTGGCTGACCCAGCGTTCCCGTGAAGTGCTGGCCAGCCTGGGTCAAAGTCTGCAACCAATGGGCAGTCCCCAGGCGACCTACGAAGTCACTCGCGCGGTCCCCGTTGAGGGCGAAGTGGGTGCGGCCTTGGTTGAAAGTTTTTGGACCGAACCCGCCGACCCAGCCGACCCCAATTCCACGCCGACAAAAACGCAGGTCGGTTGGGGAATGCAGTGGGAAACCGGCGGCTGGCGCATTTCCGGTGTGTTCAATGAAGATCCCGTCACCGGTGAAATTCAAATCATCGACTTCGAAAACCCCGAAGCGATGGCCAAGGCCTTGACCGAGTCAAACGCGACCGCCGAAGTCGCGAAGCAACCGGGCACCACGACCGCTCGTTAAACATCACGAGTGCAAAAAAGTAGCTCGCCTGGTCGAGGTGAAGAAAATCGGAGGAGCCGATGTTCGCCAGAAGTAGCCGATGTTCGCCAGAACGCGGAAGCTTTCTTAATCTCCGGCTTCTGGCGAAGACCAGCTACCTGCGCCCTTGATCTCCGGCTTCTGGCGAAGGCCAGCTACCTACGCGCGGGATCTCCGGCTTCTGGCGAAGGCCGGCTACCCGGACGAACGCCGCCGCTTCCTAAAACGGCGGTCCGCCTAAATCCGCATCCGGATCGTTGTCGAGTTCTTCATCCAACTCGTCGACATCATCCGAATCCATTTCGCTTTCAATATCCATTTCGCTTTCAATGCGGTCTTCTTCATCCACGCCCGGATCGAGTAACTCGGCCGGCGGCGTATTGTCGTCCTGAGGAACCCAGCGAATGGTATCGCGAGGCGGATCGCTCAGGCCTTCGACGCATTCAATCGCCCGCCAAAGAATGTTGCCCGGACCATCCGCGGTGTCCTCATCGGAAACCTCGCGGTCGGAAGACAGCAGATACATCGACGCGCTGCGAAGAAACACGCACACGTCATCGGGGTCATACTCGGTGCTGCGAAACACGGCTTCGACATCCGGCACATCAAATTGGCCATTGCCGACGGTGTCCATCAACGACCATTCCTTGGTCGCATGGAAGTGCCGGACGTTGGACCACATCTCCAGCGGCGGCACATCGTGACTCCATGCATGATTCAAACCCCGGCGAAGTCCATCGGTGTCCTGCAGCACTTCGCCACCGGGATTGAAATAGCACAACGCTTCGGGCAATTCGAGAATGCTTTCGACCGTGCGGGTTAAAAACATCATCTCCGCAACGGCATCGTAATCCTGCGGCACCAGCGGCATCTCGCCCGTCACATCGTCGAACTCGTTGTCGTCAAATTCATCGGATTCAAATTCATCGGATTCAAATTCGTCGGCATCGTCGCCAAGTTCATCGGCATCGTCGTCCAGTCGTGGGCCCACCTGATACGTGGGGCCATCGAATGCGGCGTCAAGATCATCGGCCGACGAAGACGAATCGCCCATCATCTGTGCCGCGTCCATCGATTCGCCGTCCAGTTCCCCCGGTTCCAGCACATAGCTAATCAGGCACCGAATGTGCGCGGAATGTTCCCGCAGTTGACTTTCGCGTTCTTGCCAGACGGCCGATTGTTGGCCCGCGCGAAGCAGGCACCCCGGAAACGCCAACGGCGTGTACTGGCCCAGCGACCAAGCGATAAAGCGTTCGGGTGCGACCTCGGGATCGCCCAGATCGTCCGGCCAGGGTTGTTCGGACAGCATCACCAGCAGGTGCCCGTTCACCTCCGGGCGAAATTCAAACACCAGCGTCACCGCGCTCTCGTCGTCGCCCGAACTGGTGTGCTCGCTGACAAAATTCAGCTTTGAAAGCCGCTCGCGAAGCGTATCAACCGAGACCGGCTGCCGCAGCAGCACGCATATACCCTGAGTGAACAATCCTTTAGCCATCGCCTGATTATGCCCGCCACCGGTGTTCACGCCACCCGTGTTCACGCCGCCGGTGACCACGCCACCGGTGATGAAGCATCGGGTGATCTATTCATTCCCCTGGTTAACCGTTTGACCAATCGCGTAGGCGGTGCGTCCGATCATTGCAAAGTAGCAAAACACACTGGCGACCCCGGCCAGCACGATCAGCGGCGCGGCCAACAAGGGTGGTGCGTAGCTCATCACCAAGATGAACACGAACATTCCCGAAAACAGCACCGCGGAAGACAAATACAAACCGCCCCACGATTCCTGGCAACGCGTGAAACTCCGAGACACTTCCACCGAAAACGGCTCCGTCACGCTGCCCGAGTCCAATATCGACAGCAAGACAAACGGGAAAAATACAAACACCGAAAACATCGTCGCGGCGACCGTCATCAGACCCTGACCGATCACAAAGGTGAACAACAAGTAGATCGGCAAACCGCTCATCAACACCGACGCGGCGCTGACCGACCAGGTGTCAAACCATTCGGCGATATCGAGCGCCGGCCAATCCTGCACTGACTTATTGTTGTTGGACGTGGATTCCAAAATCGCGAATCCGCAACTGAGCACAAACAGCGCCCAGAATCCCATCAAAAACGCAGCCCCCAGAAGCGCGAAGGGTTGCCCCATCGCGATTGCCAGCATCACGGGTAGTGCGCCCAGCGTTGCAAAGATCAACCAATGGGCGAGCACGCCGACGTCTTTGAAAATGCCAAAGACACCGACGATCCAAGTTTTGACATCGGGGTTTTCCAGGTCCCCCTCGGGCTGCTCCATTTCCTGGCGTTCGGCTTCATCCAACAGCTCAGACGCGCTCCGGGCAAATGGATCCTGGCGTTGGGGGCGTGGAACGCTACTCTGCATCGCCAAGCCGCCGGCCAGCGGGACCGCGGCCGCGCCAAGCGAATGGGTCCCGGTCGGGTTTCCGCCGCGTGAATTCGCACCGGGCTTGGGCGTCTTTGGCGGCGGTGGCGGCGGGACCGTCATGTTGGTGTGGCAATCAGAACACTGAATTTGTGAACCCGCTTGCGCCGGTTTGACAAACGCGATCGAATCGCAAACGCGGCAACGGACGCGGTACTCGCTCTGGTTGGGCGCGGACGACAAATCGCGTGTGTTGATGACGGTCGGGGTGAATCCCGCACCGGGCGGTGTTCCCGGCGTTGACGGTGTTCCCGGCGTTGACTGTGTTCCCGGCATCGCCTGGTTGGCTGCCGCAATCAATGCGGGGTCCACCTGGCTCCGCCGCGGTGGCGGCGGCGTGTCGGGCAACTCCAAATTGGCAAACAAATCGTCTTCGACGGCGACCGGCTGGGATGTTTCCGCGAAGTGTTGGGGCGCCGGGGGCGGGGTCGTCGTCGCGGAGTCGGGAATTTCCGCAATCATCAAACCATCCACTTCCAGCGGCGCTTCGTCCACTTCCAGTGCTCCCACTTCGAGTGCTTCCACTTCGAGTGGCGTTTCGTCGACTTCCAGAGGCGCTTCGTCGATTCCGATTGGCGGCTGGTTGGCAGCCGGATGAACCGGCGGGGTCGTTTCCAAAGAAAACCAATCGTCGTCATCCGGCGTGGTGCTGGCAAAGCCCGGCAAAACGACTCGTTTGCCACAACTTGGGCACACGACCGAACCGTCGCTCGGCGCCGCACCGAGCGGGCCATGGCTGCCACCCGCCGATGCCGTTGGAGGCGAACTGGGCAGCGGTGCCCCGCACTGCGGGCACGAAGCTTGAGTCGTATTCAAAGGTCGGCGCCAGAAAATTCGAAGCGTGTGTGGGAATCAGGTGAAGTTTACCGTTTGTGACTGTCGAAACACTTTAAAGGATCATTCGGAGCCGGCGAGAGCTTGACTCCGAATCGCCCAGCCGATAGGCTTGCTCGCGTTAAGTTTCGAAACCATAACGGTTTACAACAAACCTGCCGCGACGGCTGGACATCCCCCGGGACCTTCGGCGTGACCAAAAAAGACATCGTGCGAACGATCTCCGAGGAGCTCGGGCTCACCCAAGAACTTACCAAGAAAGTCGTACAACGGACCTTTGACAGTATTATTGACACGCTGATTCGCGAGGGCAGGATCGAGTTGCGAAATTTTGGAGTGTTTGAAGTGAAAAGCCGCTCCGCCCGCAAGGCTCGCAATCCGCTGACGGGAACCGAAGTCGACGTGCCGCGAAAAAACGTGGTTTCGTTCAAAGCCGGAAAGGTGATGGAAGCGGAAATTCAAAAAAGCGTTCCCGAGCCCGAAGTGAAATTGCCCCATTCGCCCAAGACGCAAACTAAACCCACGCTGCGATCTGGAAATGCCGACGCCGATGTGGATCCGGATCGGACGTCCTCCAAACCGTCCAACCGTCCCGATACCAACCCGACCGGAAATTGGTTGTAACTCGGGCTCCACCGATTCCTAACCAAGCACCGATTCCTAACCAACCGAGCACTCTTCGTTCACGGAGGAACGAATTCATGCGACGCCTTCATCACTTTCTTTTGCTTGCCGTTTTGGCGACAACTTCGGTGGGTTGCTTCGTGCCGATTTATTCGCCCCGACCCGAACATCGTGTCCAGCAATTGCTGTATACATCGGAAGATTTGCGTTCGCTGGTCGACGAGTGGGAACGGTTTTGGTTCCTCGATGCGCCCAGCCACATGACCACCATCCGGACTCACGGCGGCATCATGTAGCCCTGATTGCGCTTGACGTTTTGTCGATTTGCAATTAGATGTGATTCTCAGGCCTTCGGGTCCCTTCGAAAGCTAGTATTCGTGAGGGAGTCATCGTCATGTCTGAGAATTCAAGCCCGCGTCACTCAACGATTGAGCGTTTTTTTCGCGGACTCGCTGAGTCGATTTTCCAAACGCGACTGGGCGTCGCGGATGTCGAAATGGTCGATTATCTCAGCGACATGCTGCTGCGATTCGTTCGTTCGGACACCATCTATCGCGTTCGTCGCGGCACCGGCCGGCCGGCGACCGAAGTTTTCGCGATGCTTAGCGAAGCTGAAAAACGGATGGGCTTGGCCAAACGCGAGGTGCACCGACACATCGGCGATTTCACTTTGTTTTGGTCGGGCATGTATCCGGAAAGTCTGCGCAAGACACCCGAGGGGGAATCGCCCAGCGCGTTCTTGGCGTACTGCGACCACGGCAAACGTTCGTATCGCATCGCTTCGCAAATCGAAGGCGGCCAGGACCGTCCCCCCTGCGAAGTGCTGTTTCGCTTGAGCGAACAATTTGAAATGTGCGCTTACGGGCTTCGCGAAGTCCGCCGCCAATGGGAAGAGGACGAACCGGGCACCGAACTGCTGGTGTAGCCATTCCCGACAGAACCGCGTCGTGTTTTGCGGATCCGCCCTTGGGGCTAAAATTTGCGCAAGCAAATCGGATCGCCATGAACCCCACGCACGCAGAATCCTGTCGATGAAGACGTCACTTGATCAATTGTCCGCTTGGTCGTCACTGGGCGAATGTTACTCGGCACTCGCCGATCAACACCTTCGCGATTGGTTTACCAGTGACCCGCACCGTGGGACGCGGATGACCGCCGAAGCGGCCGATCTGCGGCTAGATTATTCCAAGCATCGCGTCGACGACAAAACGCTGGCCGCCTTATTCGACTTGGCCCGGCAATCGGAATTGCCCGCGGCGATCCAGGCGATGTTTCGCGGCGACAAAATCAATGTCACTGAGGACCGGGCGGTGCTGCACACGGCGCTCCGCAGTTTGCCGGATGCGGAAATTTTGTTCGAGGGCAAAAACGTCGTTCCCGACGTACACCAGGTGCTCCAGCGGATGCGGTCATTCTGTGATCGCGTTCGCTCGGGCCTGTGGACTGGTTTCGACGGTCGACCGATTCGCAACATTGTCAACATCGGCATCGGCGGATCGGATTTGGGTCCCGTTATGGCCTACCAGGCGCTGCGTGCCTACAGCGATCGCGACCGCGTGTTTCGCTTTGTCTCCAATGTCGACGCCACCGACTTTGCCGAAGCGACCGCCGACCTGGACCCCGCCGAAACGCTGTTCATCGTCGCTTCCAAAACGTTCACGACACAGGAAACGATGACCAACGCCAACACCGCACGGCAGTGGTTGTTGGATGCCGCCGGCGACCGGTTGGCGGTTGCCAAACACTTTGTGGCCGTTTCCACCAATGCCGATGGCGTGTCCGAATTTGGCATCGATACCGAAAACATGTTCGGATTTTGGGATTGGGTCGGCGGTCGCTATTCGATGGATTCGGCGATCGGTCTGTCGACGATGCTAGCCATTGGACCGGAGCATTTCGACGACATGCTTGGCGGTTTTCGCGCCATGGATGACCACTTCAAAACGGCGCCGCTGGAACAAAACTTGCCCGCCATTCTGGGGCTGCTAACCGTCTGGTACGTGAACTTTTTTGGGGTCGATACGATCGCCGTGTTGCCCTACGACCAATACCTGCTGCGTTTTCCCGCTTACCTGCAGCAGTTGACCATGGAAAGCAACGGCAAGTCCGTCAGGCTGGATGGCGAAGCGGTCGACTATGCGACCAGCCCGATTTATTGGGGCGAACCGGGAACCAACGGCCAGCATTCGTTTTATCAATTGATTCACCAGGGAACGCATTTGATTCCCTGCGACTTCATTGCGTTTTGCCAATCCTTGAACCCCGTCGGCGATCACCACGACAAATTGATGGCCAACGTGTTTGCCCAGGGTGAGGCGTTGGCGATGGGCAAGACCGAGGCGCAGGTCCGCGCCGAGGGCACCGCCGAGGCCTTGGTTCCCCATCGTGAATTTGGCGGCAATCGACCCTCCAGCACCATTTTGGCCGACCGCCTGACGCCGGCGATTCTGGGATCCCTGGTCGCCCTTTATGAACACAACGTTTACGTCCAAGGCGTGATTTGGCAAATCAACCCGTTTGACCAGTGGGGCGTCGAACTGGGTAAGCAATTGGCCAAAGCCATCGTGCCGGAACTACAAAGCGACGCCGAACCACCCCAAGACGCGCATGATTCGTCGACCACAGCGTTGATTCGGCACTACCGGTCACGCAAGGCATCTGCGGTTTCGCCGACGCCGTGAGCGACGATTTCGGCGGGTGATCCCTGGGCCACCAAAAGCCCGCCCTCGCCAGCCGCGCCGGGCCCCAAATCGATGATGTGATCGGCCGCCCGCATCAGCATCGGGTGGTGTTCAACCACGATCAACGAATGCCCGTCCTCGATTAACGCGTCGAAGCAATCGGCCAAACGAAGGATGTCGGCGAAGTGCAAACCACTGGTCGGTTCGTCCATGATGAACAGCGTTCTTTGTCGCTTCGCGGATGCCAGAAAGCCGGCCAATTTCAAACGCTGACCTTCGCCGCTTGACAGCGTCGGCACGCTTTGACCAAGCGGCACATAGTCCAGTCCCACGTCGACCATCGACCGCAAGCGTTCGGCGATTTTCGACTCGCCGCGAAAGAACGCGATGGCTTCCCGGGCGGTCATGTCCAGCACTTCGGCGATGTTGCGATCGCGATATCGAACCTCCAAAATTTCATCGCGAAAACGGCGACCACGACACGCAGCACAGGTCACCGTGACGTCCGCCAAAAACTGCATGTCGATTTCCACAACCCCGGCACCTTCGCATTGCGGGCATCGGCCTTTGTCCGAATTAAAACTGAAATGGCCGGCGGTCAAATTGCGGCTGCGGGCATCCGTGGTCGCCGCGAACACTTTGCGAATCGGATCAAACGCTTTGACATAGGTGACCGGAACACTGCGTGAGGATCGTGATATGGGCGATTGATCCACCAACAAACAATCCTCGATCGATCGCGCACCACTGATCGAACGATAGGGCAACGGTGATGCTTCCGGTTTGCCAAGCGTTTGCCGAATCGCTGGATACAGCGTGTCGTGAATCAACGTGCTTTTGCCGCTGCCGGAAACTCCGGTGATCAAACACAAACATCCCAGCGGAAAATCGACATCGATCTCTTTCAGGTTATTGCCGCTAGCCCCGCGCAAGCGAATCATGCCGCTCGGTTGGCGAGGATCGGTGTTTTCCATGCTATGGCCGCGCCGGCCCGACAGGAATCCACCCGTCAAGGAATCGGCATCTTCCAGCATTTCGCCAACGCTGCCCTGGAATACGATTTCGCCGCCGTGCGTCCCCGCCGCCGGGCCCACCTCAATGACCTCGTCGCACTGCGACAACATTTGTGCGTTGTGTTCGACCATCACTACGGTGTTGCCGCGATCACGCAACCGGCGAATCGAACGCGCCAGGGTTTTTACATCCCTCGGGTGCAATCCGACGCTCGGTTCGTCCAACACATACAGCATGTTGACCAGTGAACTGCCCAGCGTCGACGTCAGCGAAACGCGTTGGGATTCGCCGCCGGATAGGGTCCGCAGCGGCCGATCGAGTTGCAAATAGCCGATGCCGACTTCCCGCAGATAGCCGATCCGCCGGCCGATCTGCTGGATGATGCCGTTGGCGATCGAGGCGTCACGGTCATCAAGATGGAGGGATTCGAGCCATTGCTGGACTTCGTCGGCGCGAAGCGACATCACCTGGGCAAAATCTCGCCCATCAACGCGGTACGCCAAAGCGACCGGGCGCAGCCGCTTGCCACCACAGGCTTCGCAGGTCCGGTAGCTACGAAACCGAGCCGCGAAAATGCGGACATGCATCTTGTATTTCTTGCGATCCAGCCAAGCGAAAAATCCCTTCAAACCGCCAAAATTTCGCTCGGGTACACCTTCCCAAACGATCTTCTTTTGCTTGGCCTTGAGTTTTTTGTAGGGCACATCCAAAGGCAAGTCGTAGTCGCCCGCAAGCGCCACCATCTCCTCCCATTCGTGTTGATAGGACGGCACGTTCCAACACGCGATCGCGCCCTCACGAAGCGTCAATTGCGGATCCGGCACAACCAGCTGGGGATCCACATCGACAACATCACCAAAACCTTCACACGTCGCACAGGCACCCAGCGGGTTGTTGAAATTGAACAGCCGCGGCACCGGGCTGGGGAAATCCAAATCGCAAGCGTCGCAACGTTGATCGCGGCTGTGTCGCTTGCGAATAAACGTTTGGCTGTCGATCGAAACCAGGTCACCGGCCGTCCCATCGTCGGCAGCTTTTCCATCATCGGCAGCTTTTCCATCATCGGCACTTTGCCAGATTGTCGCGCGGCCGACGCCTTCGGCCATGGCGGCTTCGAGCGATTCGGTCAGCCGCTCGATCGTTTCGCCACCCCGCAACCGGTCGACGACCACGCCGATCATCAAACCGCCGCGTTTGACTTTGGCCGCCAACCGTTTGCGATCTTCGTCGCTCAGGTGAAACATCTGGTCTCCTGCGATCAAACGCAAGTAGCCCTCGCTTTGCAATCCAAACAGAATCTCGGATGCTTCTTTTCGCGAGGGTAGGAACACCTCGAAACCAATCATCAATCGCTTATCGACCGGCAACTGATGCAGCACTTGTGCAAGGCTTGCCGGATCGTCAGCGGCGACGGCCTGACCGCAGCCGGGGCACACCAGCGTGGCGATTTTCGCAAACAGTAAACGCAGGTGGTCGGCGATCTCGGTGGCGGTGCCCACGGTACTGCGGTTGGTCCGCACGCCGCCGGAACGCGTGACCGCGATGGCCGGCGGAATGCCCAGTATTTGCTCACAATCGGGCTTGTCCAGCCGCTGCAAGTACTGCCGCGTGTAGGCGGAAAAACTTTCGATGTAGCAACGTTGTCCTTCCGCGTACAGGGTGTCGATGGCCAGCGAGCTTTTGCCGCTACCCGAAACGCCACAGATCGCCGTCATCTTGCCGCGGGCGATATCGACATCGACGGATTTCAGGTTGTGGACTCGGCAGCCACGAACGCCGATGACCGACCGGCGATGGGTTGTCTTCGACTCGGAGAGTCGATTTGCTGATTTCATGGACTGACAAACCGCTACAGCAAACGCACAAAATCATCCACATGCGATGGCTCGGTCGCGAAAGAAGTCACCAGCCGGTACAAACCCTCGCCCGGTTCCATCGACCCGCGGACATCGTCGGTGACCGGCCAAGGATAAAAATTCGCGCCGGCGGCCTGCAAACGATCCGCCAGCGTCTTTGGCATGACGACAAACACTTCATTGGACTGCGGTTGCCACGCCAGACGGACACTTTTATGCGTTCCCAAAGCATCGGCCAGACGTTTGGCCATCGCGTTGGCGTGCGATGCCAGTCGCAACCACAAGCCTTCGTGCAAGTACGCTGAAAACTGGGCGGTGATGAATCGTGTTTTGGAAAATAATTGAGCCGCACGTTTGCGCAAGTACGGCATCGATTCGGCCATGGAATCGTTGAACACCAACAGCGCTTCGGCGCACCAGCAACCGTTTTTTGTGCCACCGAAAGACAATAAATCGACACCGGCGCGCCACGTCGCATCGGCCGGCGAAGCATCCAAATGCACCAGAGCATTCGCGAAGCGTGCGCCATCCATGTGCAACGGAAGTCGATGCCGCTTGGCGATCGCCGCAATCGCTTGCAGTTCCTCGATTGAGTACACGGTGCCGCATTCGGTCGCCTGGGTCACGCTGATCGCCATGGGCTGGCCATGGTGCACAAAGCTTGGGTCAAAGCGAGCGATGGCGGCATCCAAGGCCGATGGCTGCATTTTTCCGTTGTCGCCGGCAATAGGGTCCAGCCGAGCACCCCCGGTGAAATACTCGGGGGCTCCACATTCGTCTTCGATCAAGTGCGAATTTTGGTGACAAAACACAAAGCCGCCCGGCCGATTGACGGCGGTCAAAGCGAGTGCGTTGGCGGCCGTTCCGGTTCCCACAAAAAATAAATTGACCTGCGTTTCGAACAGATCATTAAACGTTTGTTCCAGGGCGCGATCGTCAGGACTTTCGCCGTAAGCGGTACAAAAGCCACCAGCGCTGCGGCGGAGTGCTGCGGTGATTTCATCCGCCACGCCGGCCCAATTGTCGCTCGCAAAATGCACGTCAAAACTTTCCTGAAAAGTCAAAAAATATCGCGGGTTGGCAGGGTCACCTTCCGCCGCGTTTTATCTTGCCAATCACGTGTCGTTAAGATGGTGCGGCCGCGATTCCCGTTACGAAACTTCTTCCCGAGCGATGCCGAGACCCCCAAGATGCGTTTCCGCAAGATGCACTTCCGCAAGACAACACCACCCAACGTCGCCACGCGCCTGCCCCGACGCGTCATCCTGACCGCCGCTTTTGCGTGCTTGCTAACATCGCCAAGCGGGGCTCAAGACGACCAGGGCAAATCGTCGGTGCATGTCAAGCCAAGCCACGCTTCGCCGCCGGCCAAGCAGGGACACTGGATTTTGTTGGGTGCCCAAGGCCGTCTCGTTTTGACCGACCCGGCGGGCAAGATTCGCTGGGAAATGCCATGGAACAACATTCACGACTTGCACTGGACCGATGCCGGCGAAATCCTGACACGCCGCGGCAAGTACGAGGTTGTTCGTATCAATCCCGTCACAAAACAGGTGACTTGGTCGGTCGACGTCCGCAAACTTTCCAATCGACCCGTCGAACTTCACGCCTTCGAACCGCTTGCCAATGGCCGCACCATGGTGGCACTTTCGGGTGCCGCAAAAATCATCGAAATCAATGATGACGGAAGCATCGCGCATGCTTTTTCGCTGACAACGCAAACGCCCAGTCTTCACAGTGACACGCGTTTGGTTCGCGCCGACGTGGGCGGCGGTGATCCCAGCCAAAGTGATCCCAGCCAAAGTGATTCAGGCCCAGCTGGATACTGGGTGGCCCACGAAAAAGACGGAGCGGTCCGTCGCTACGATCATGAAGGTACCGTGATCTGGGAATACACGGTGCCCCTGTTTGGACGCCCGCGAGCATCCGGTCACGGGCCCGAGGCGTTCGGCAATCAGGTCTTTTCGGCGATTCCGGATGGAACGGGCGGAGTCTGGTTGGGCACCGGCAATGGCCATTCGGTACTGCGTGTTTCACCGGAGAAAAAAATCCTCTGGCAACTCGGCCAAGACGATTTGCCCGGCATCCGCTTGGCTTGGGTCACCAACGTGCATCCGACGAACGAGGGGACGATTTTGATCGGCAATTGTCACGCCGGTCCCGGGCAACCCATCGTTGTCGAGGTCGATCTCAAAACGCGGCAAGCGGTTTGGCAATTGGCTGGCTTCAAACGTTTTGGTAATAACGTTTCCAACACGCTGCCGCTGACGGCCCCGCAGGCGGCGCGACTGGTCGGGAATTAGCGAGCACCTTTGTTGCGTACAAACGGGCATGGGTCGTACAAAAAAATCCACCGGCTCGCGAAGAGCCGGTGGATTTTTCGTTCTCGCTTTGGTGACTGCAAAGTCGGATTAGTTTTGTTCGCTGTCCTCCGCAGCCGCCTCTTGTCCGGACGCGGTCAACTCAGGCAACTTGGGCAACGGCAGATGCTCGAGGTATTCGCGGCTGACCTTGACCGCCCAAGCTCCGGCAAACGCACTGGGCTGCTTGTCGGTCAAGAAGACGCCCACCGGTTGCCCCTGGGTTTCGATTGAACCCAGTGAATCGCGGACCGACGCCAAACGCAGATCGGTTTCGCGTTTGCTTTTTCCTCGCAGCACAAACACGTTGCGGCGAGCGACCGGAGCTTGCGTCGCGATGTAGCGGATCTTTTCGTTGCCCGCGGATGTCAACACACCGTCACCTTCGCGAAACAGCTCGTGGCTGATCGTGTTGTGCAATTGCCAACCGTTGGCCTTCATTTGTTCAAACGGCTGGATGACCTGTCGCGCGTCGACCTCATTGAAGGGATCCGGCCACGCGTTGTTGCGGTGGTAGGCGCGTTTGATCTTGTAAACGAACTCGTCCCAGCCGGCCAATGCGGTGGAATGGGTAACCATCAGCGTGACGGCGACCAACAAGAATCGTTTCACGAAGGGGCGACGCAGAACCATGCTGGCCATCCTTGGCGTGGAAAAGGGGATCGGGTCGGAAGTTGCTAGGAACCACATGTGCGGCTCGCGCGGGCGGAGTTCATACCGCCACGTTCGTCATCGTCCACGATCCATCGCCGGCTTGCGATCGACAAGCCCTTCCGCGTCGACCGCCTTAACCGTCACAGTTTGTCATCGACGACGGCCTCTTGGCCACCAAATCGGACCCGATCGCCGTCAAATAGCTGGCGACGGCGTCGCGTTTCGATTTGCCCATTGACGCAGACTTCGCCAGCTTGGATCACCGCCTTGGCCTGACCACCAGTGTCGCACCACCCCGTCCATTTCAAAAAATCGGCCAGCCGGACGCGGCACCGGCCGCCGCCGACATTGGTTTCGGGCGGCTGGGATTCGGTGGTTTGCGACGAATCATCCGGCAAAGATGGGTCAGGCATCCGCTGTCTTTCTCCAGGTCACGAAACGGGGCTTGGCGGTTCGTGCTTTGTTCCGGTCAAAGCTGGCTTCGCCATTTTTCGCCAAAACACAGAGCCAGCCGGGCGTTCCGGCGTCTGGCGAAGACCGGCCACGTGCCTGCACGCTCCGCTTAAGCGCAAAACAAGAACTCGACACGAACCCTCACTTGACGCCAAGGGTGAACTGAAATACAGTAGTGAACTTCTGATATTTTACACCGGAGGTTGAATATGTTGGTGCTTTCAAGACGCAGTGGCGAGGCGATTTCGATGCCAACACTGGGAATCGAAATTCGAATTTTGAAGTCCAGTGGTGGACGAGTCCAAATTGGCATCGATGCCCCGCGAGACATCCCAGTCCGCCGCGAAGCATCGGTCCAACGCCCAGCATCGGTCCAACGCCCAGCAAACGCGGCCTGTGGTGATGGTCAAACGCTCGATGGCGACCCGATTCGGCGGATCGAGGCCCGACTGCTACCCAGCACGGCCGATGAAATCGACGCGGGAAGGACCGACGGCAATAAGATTGACGGCAAAAGGCCAGACGGAAAAAAAACGAACGGCAAGAAATTCGATGACAAAGAAGCCGCCCACAAGCGAGCCAGGCCCGTCAAGGAAACCACCACGGGCTACCGCATCGTCGATCCGCCGAAATCATCGCCGAATAAATACCTGCGCATGAATCAATGCACCGGCGATGCAACAACGCACCGACAAATCCAAACGTTCACCGCCACTGGGCACACCAATCCTTAGCATCCAATCCCGATTGAATTCGCCACGCCAGTAACTCCGCCAGCATCGCCTCGCGACGGGGCAGCGATGCGGGATCGTCCCAAAGATTGTTCATCTCGTGCGGATCGCGACTCAAATCAAAAAGCTGCGATTGAGGTCGCAGCGGATCAATGTCACCACCGTGAAAGTGGATCAATTTGAATTCAGCGTCGCGAACCATCGTCATGTAATCACATCCGGTCAGCACACCGTCGCCGGCCTGTTCGCAAAACACGCGCTCACGACCGGCAAAACGCTCCGGTGATTCCAAAGCAACAGCCAGCGATCGCGCCGCCCATGACTCGGGTATTTCCAAATCCGCCCACTCCATGATCGTGGCACCCAAATCCATTTGCTGGACCAACGATTCAATTCGCGCCGGCGCGAATCGTTCCGGCGACCAAACGATCATCGGCACACGAGTGATCGCGTCGTACATCGTCCACTTTTGCGATTGCCCATGGTCCGTCAAACAATCGCCGTGGTCGCTGGTGAAGATGACAATCGTGTTGTCCAGGTACTTGTTATTCTCCAGTGCTTCCATGATCTGCCCGACTTGCTGGTCGATCATGGTGACATTGGCCAGGTAATAGGCCCGTTGGCGATGCCGTTGGAATTTGCTGGGCTCCAGCAATGCCACCACGCTGTCATGATCCACGTCGGCGTTGTGTTGTCGCAGTATCTCCAGTGCAAGCGGCTGTCCGGCAAGCTCCGCCGCGCTCACCGGTAGCACACCCAGATCCGCTTGCGGCAAATAACGCTCGGTGTATCGCGGCACCGGATCGTAAGGCGGATGTGGCCCCGGAAAACCAATTTGCAGAAACAGCGGCGATGTCGGGGGCTTACTTGCGATCCACCACCGCGCCATTTCGCCGACGAAAACATCGGGATGCGTGTCCTCGGGTAATTCCCAATCAAACGCGCCCAGACGCTCGCGATAATCGGCTCGCTTGCGATAAGACTCCCGCTGCTGCTTGACCATCCCGCGATAACGCAGCCCACGATCCCATTCGTCGAAGTAGTACCGACCTTCCAAATAGCGATCCTTGTTCTCGACGACGTAGCGTTCGTGAAAACCAAGCGGCGTATCGAACGGCCAAGTGTGCATCTTGCCGACGTTGACGCAGTAGTAGCCGGAATCATTCAAAAGTTCGATCCAGCTGCGTTGCCAGTTGTCGGCGTTCTTTAGAATTCCCGTGGTATGGGGATAGTAGCCCTTGAACAGACTGGCACGGGCCGCCGCGCACGATGCCGCCGTCACATGACATTGATTGAATGCGACGCCTTCACGGACCAACCGGTCCAAATGCGGCGTGTGCGCGTACGAGGCGCCCAGTTCCGCAATCGTGTCGAACCTTTGCTGGTCAGTGATGATAAAAACGATATTCGGCCGATCATCATCGGGCCGAATCTGCTGCATCCTCATGAATTTGCTCGTTCGACCACGACTTAGTTGACCGAGGCGATGGATCGGCGCTTCGAAACATGCTGCCCGGGCAAGTGCCAATGCTGAATCGATGATTCGCCCGGCTGCCAACACCAGCAAACCTGGCGGCCACCCAAGCGACCCGGGAAATCTACCGAACCATCCAGCGGCCGCGGTACGGACACACCCAGCGCCTCCAGTTCGGCAGTGCATTCGGCGATTCGCCGATCGTCGGACTCAATGGAACTGCGAACGTCATCCAACTCGGCGCGGTAGACCGACTCTCCATCGACTTGCTCGCCACCGCCATGATGGTCCAGTTCATCGATACCGCGAATCTGATCCCGCTGAGTGGAAACCGATGCCGTCAGCCGCGCCAAGTCCTCGGCGATGGAGCGGACCAACGGCAGCATGGCGTTGGCCTGTTCCAAGGTGAATACCTCGGCGGCACCGGAATGCCGATTTGCCGATTCAGGGTTTGCCGAAAAGTCGTCTGGGTCGAGTGCTGGAATCACGGGTGTGACGATGCGGAGAATCACAGGAAAATCGAAACGGGTACGGAACCTTTCCCAACATTAGTACGCGTCGCTCCGACACGAAGTTCCACCGAATGTTCGCGAGTTACCCGCGGAAAGCAATGCCTTCAAAACGCTGTCACCGCGTTGACCACAGACGCGCCCGCCTAAGGCTGCCGCACCAGTGGGGGAGGCGTGCCGACCGGTACATCGATCCCGAATGTTGGAGTTGGCGCGGTTTGTTGCAAGGCGGAATGAAAATGTCGCCCCGCAGTTGAGAAAAATTTTGAAAAAGTGAATTTCAAAAGATCACGATGAAATGCAAGCATTTCCCGGGTTTGGGCCAAAAAACCCAACAAATCGGAGTGTGCTTGCGAAGGATGCGGGCAGTGTCAAGCGGCTTTCATTGACTTTTTCAAGTTTTGAGCTAACTTTAGAGAAACGGAGGCGTTTTCCATGACGGACTTTGGAAGACGATTGGACCGGTCTACGGAACGGAGACAGGAGTGTGGCCACGAGGGTGTTGGGCTGCGATCCGACGGCCCGAAGTAGACGAAGCCGCCCCGTCAGGCGAACTTGACATCATTTTTGGAATCACGGCCGGTTATTGGCAGAGGAAATGGAAGCATGTTGGTTTTATCACGAAAGAAGAACGAAAGCATCGTGATCAACAACGATATCAAGATCGTTGTGGTCGAAATCCGGGGCGACAAGGTGCGTTTGGGCGTCGAGGCGCCGCGTGAGGTGCCCGTGCACCGCCGCGAGGTGTACGACGCGATCCAGCGGAGCACCGAGACGGATTCGACTGATAAGCCAGCGGTCTAGTTTCAATCACCAGGCGGCGCGGCATTCTTTGCGACGAACGGTCGCGATGAGTTGTTTTGGTGAACCCTTGACGCTGTCGTTGCCTCCTCCTATAAACCCGTGCGAAGGCTCTAAGGGAAGGCCAACCAATTGGTCGATCTTCTTTTCCTAACGGCCCCTTCGTCTAGCGGTCTAGGACACCGCCCTTTCACGGCGGTAACACGGGTTCGAGTCCCGTAGGGGTCACTGAAAGCCCTGTCAGTTGAATGCTGGCAGGGCTTTTTTCGTGGTTGAACCGGAGCTCCATGGCCCGCTGGTCAAAAGCACATCACCCCAAGCGTAGTCAAAACGAAACAAGGCGTCATCAAATCGATAACTTCTGTTCTTTCTTGGACGACATCGAGATTTCGCAAAGACGAGTGCCGGATTGATGTAACTGCTTTTGCAGCCGCGGCTTGAGGACGCTCGGGCTGCGATTTTGCAAGCGTTTTGACGCCGCCGGCTAGGTTTGGCACGGTCGGTGCCATGTTTCACAGCATCCAAGTTGGATATTCCTCCCTCCTTTCAAGGATGCACCTGATGAAGACTTTGCGACGAATCTTGCTGGTCCCCGTTGTTGCGATTGCCTTGGCACTGTCCGCGGACACGCAAACCGCCGACGCGGACAACTTTGCACTTTCGGTAGGCGGCGGACGCGGACTATCGATTGCCACCGGCGGCTTTTACGGGCCCTCGTTTTACCGTGGCTATCGTGGCGGCTTCGGCCCCGGTTTTGGTTACGGCCACTCACGATTCGGGGTGCCGCCGGTTTCCATTAGCCGTGGCTACCGAGGCTTTGGCCCGACGTTTTATCCACGCCAGTTCAGCGCCTCACGTTACCGAAGTCTGTACGTTCCGGCCTACCGCCCAGGATGCCGAACCCCGTTCGGCTTCTAATCGAGCGGCTTGAACATACGCCCTGCCGTCTTCGGCATCCACGTTGCCGCATCTTCGCAGGATGCAGAATTTCGGGGCGTGCTAAATCTCAGAGCATCGTGAATCTCAACGTCGACAACACGTCGTCACCTGGCGTTTGTCGACTCGATGATCAGTGAATGCTCCTCATTCTGCATCGTTCAGCTCGGTTGGAAGTGTCGATTCGCGATGATCGCTTGGCCTGCCACCTTCCAGACGCTTCAGAATCCCGCCCATTGAATCCAGTTCGGTGTAGAACATCGCGCTGGCATCGATTCCCTGTTGCTGCAACCAATGCGATCGTGCTTGCACGCGAGGAATTTTCGCGACTCTTGGCAACACGATTCCCCAAATCAAAGCAATGACCAGACACCAACTCAGCAGCGCCGGTACGCCTCGAAACCGGGTCTCGGGTGTCTCGATTTTGACTTCTCGGTGCTGGGAATCCACTAGCCGGTGAACTCCCGCACGAAATCGCGGAACACAATTCCGAACATCAAATACGCCATCGCCAGGGTCAAAATGATATTCAGCGATTGTCCACACACGTACAGCACGAGCGGTTTACCGCCGCGAAGATAAGGCAGTAGGCTGCGAAAGTGGGTTTCCAAACCGATGCTGATAAAGGCCAAACAAAAGCACCAGCCGCGATATCCCTTGGTGGATTGTTTAATCATCGCGTTGACCATTTCCGGCCCACCGTCAGCCAAGCCGTGGATCAGCGAAAAACCAATCGAAGCGGCCAGGAAGCCAAGCACAAACCGGGGGAAACGACGCCACACTTCCGACACCCTCGGACACTGCCGATCGGAATCTCGTTCGACCGCGGTGACCCAGTATGTTGCGATGCCAAACGCACTGACGCCGATCAGGATGTTTTGAATCATTTTGATTGTCGCCGCAACCTCTTCGGCCTTTTCGCCCACGGTCGCCCCCGCCGCCGCGACCGCTCCGGTGGAATCGATGGTTCCTCCCATCCAAGCACCCGCGATGATCTCGTCCATGCCAATCGCGCGGATCACCAGGGGCATCACCACCATCATCAAGACGGTGAATGACAGCGACATGCCGATGGCCAATGACAATTCCTCTTTTTTGGCTTTGCAGGACGCGGCGGCAGCGATCGCCGCCGAGACACCACAGACGGACATGTCCGCCGCGATGACCATATTTAACGATCGCGATTCCATCCGGAGCACTTTTTGGCCAAAGACATAGGTGCTAATCAAGACGATGGGTGTGACGACCCAGGCGACAAACACGCCCGGCAGCCCAAGTGCCAGCAGACGCGAAAACAGCACCTCGGCCCCGAGCAAAACCAATCCCGTCTTGATGTAAAACTCGGTCAACACGGCCGGCTTTAGCCAAGTCGGCGTGCCAATGGTGTTGGAAATGATCAGCCCGAGCGCCAGTGCCCATAATGCGTATTCCAAGTTGTAATCCTTGACCACGGTTTGCGCCGCGAGCACATAGGCGATCGTTGCCAGGACAAAGACGCCGATGAAGCCGACACAAAACTTGGAAGCCTGACCCCGCTGGTAGCCGACCGCGAAACTGAACAAGACACCCAGCGACGCAAAAGCCCCCAAAACTCCGGTGATCGGCTGTTGATTGAGGGGCAGGGAGACGGCGGGCTTCCAAAGCGATTCGAGCGGCCGGTCCTCCCAGGAACCCGGTTTACCGATCCAGCCCTTCAACGGGCTCTCGATGGCCGCCGGTGAATCCGTTTCCGGTAATTCCGAGGGCCGCGACCACGCCACCGCCGCGAAACAAACAATCAACAAAACACCCGCGCAAACGATCGCTAGCCAATCGTCGGAGATCCGATTGGGCCGCGATGCTTCGCCATCGATCGCTGACAATTCGTCGCTTGCCGGATCATCGGGTTGCGTACTGGATTCCATCAAAGTTGAAAGCTAGCTCTGGGAGGGTTTTCGGAAGATCAGGAAGTAGTTTTCTTCAAAGCCCTTGATGGTGACTTCGCGGCCGAATTGAAAGCCGACCGATTCAACTTCTTTACGAAACGTCTCCTTGCCCGCGCGAACGTGGCCGAGCAACCATTCGCGGGACTTGCCGGGAATGCGTTCGAAGTCGATCAACACCACGCGGCCACCGGGTTTCATGGCCCGAAACAGCGACGCCATCGTTTCCTGGGGCGATTCAAAATGATGATAGGTATCGCAAATAAATGCCAAGTCGATCGTGTTCAGAGGTAGGCAAACCGACCGGTCGCTGCCCAAGACCGGTGTCAAATTGGGAATGTTTTGCTCGGCGGCCTGTTTGACGATGTGTTGTAAAAATTTGGGCGAGATGTCGACGCTATACACCCAGCCGTCCAATCCCGTCCGCTTGGCGAACAACCGGCTGTAAAAACCGGTGCCGGCACCGATGTCGGCGATCGTTTCCCCGGGCTGGATCGCGCACGCTTTCAGGACCGCGTCGCGATTGCCATACACCTCGCGACTTTCGACTTCAAAGCGAGCCAAAAACTGTTCGACGTCCAGATCATCGGATTTGAAGGTGTCGTTGATTCCGGCGGGGATTTTATCGGACTCCGCCGGAGTCGTGTCTTGCGCGAGACCCCTTTCACCGGGGACGATCGCCAGACACAGCAGCGACGCCAGCGTGAAAGCGATCCGGTGGGCGGTAAACCGAAGTCGAAACGGCAACGCTGAAGAGGACCGATGCTTTGGTAGATCGCGCATGGTGGTGGGCAAGCAGGGCACTTTGGAGGAAGTATTGGGCGTTGTTTCGCGACTCCCGTGATTGTCCACCGGCAGCGACCGGCGTGGCAAGCGGGTGCGGCGTTGTCCACCAGAACACGGAGGATTTCGAAATTTCCGGCTTCTGGCGAAGGCCAGCTACGTGCGCGGGTTTCCGGCTTCTGGCGAAGGCCAGCTACAACGGTCCCCCCGGTAATCCATCTGGCGTCAAAGTTTGCCAAATCGCTAGGTTCCGCTTCAGCCCGGCAATTAGAAAAGTCGAAGATCCATTCAAGGGATGCTCCGGACGAGCATCATGGTCTTCGAAACGAACAAGGACGTTCTGATGCGGATCCTCGCGACCACGTGTTCGATCATTTATTTCGCTTTCTTCGCAATCCCGCTTGCCGCGGATATTCCGTGGCAATCCAATCTGCGTGAAGCCCATGCGGCAGCACAAAAGCAAAACAAGCCGCTGTTGTTGCACTTCTACAGCGACAGTTGCCCGCCCTGCCGAGTGCTTGAGGAGGGTGCTTTCAAGGACGCAAAGGTGCAATCGTCCATCGCCGGCGGCTTTGTAGCGGTCAAAATCAACGTGGCCGAGCAGCAGGATCTGGCCGAGATGTTCAAAGTCCGCAAAATTCCCACCGACGTCATCGTGACGACCGATGGACAGCCCCTGTCGCACCGCGTCAGTCCACTGGATGTTTCTGATTACGTCGCGATGTTGGACACGGCAATCCAGCCGTTGCTGCAGGCACGCCAACCGATGCAAGGGGCACGCCAACCGATGCAGCAGGCTCGTTCAACAGGTAACGTGGCCGCGAATGTTCCTCCGATGCAAGAGCCAGCTTTTCAGCGGCAGCCGGCCGCCGAAACGGTCTCGGCAAAGATGCCCCAGCCACCAACGCTCGACTTTGACACCGAAAACGAAACAAGCACTCAAGCTCCGTCCAGCAATCCGTACGTCACCGGTATTGCGATGCCCAAGCCCCAGACAGCGGGCAACGCCGGCACAGCAAACGCGGCGACGACGAACGTCCCCAACGCTACGCTAAACTCGCCGACTAGCTCGCTGAAAACACCGCAGGCTTTCGAGACTCCCACGTCCCTGGGTTCACCGTCGCTGGGTTCACCAACCCTGGGTTCACCCACCGCCAAAGCGGATCCATCGCGAAGCGTTGCGGCCGAAGCGACGACCCCATCGCATCCCAACCTGGAACTTTCCTTTGAAGGGTATTGCAGCGTGACCGTCGTGGAAGAAGAGGAATGGTTGCAGGGCAATCCAAAATATGGCGTCGTTCACCTGGGGCAGCTGTATCTGTTCGCCAGCGAAGCCAAGATGCAGAAGTTTTTGGCCAACCCCGTCCCGTATACGCCCATGTTGAATGGGATTGACGTCGTCCGCTACTTCGAAGAACGCATTATTGTTCCCGGTAAACGCGAATTCGCAGCCGTCGATGCCGATCACAAACGGGTCTTTTTCTTTGCCGACGAAGCGGCACTGGAGCACTTCGAACAGACGTCGCAGCGCTATGTTCCCGCGGCCATCGAGGTGATGAACAAGGCGATCGCGGAGTCCAACCCGACGGCAGGAAAGTAGTTCGACTCTTCGAGTCGAAAAGAAAAACGACTCGGCGAGTCGTGCGACTTTGGGCGGAGATCCTTAGATGTCCAATAATCGGCTACGAAAGCGGTTGGACAAGTTGCCGCGAATCCTTGCCGGCCGATGATCGAGCATACGCCGGTCGAATGTCCAACAAGATCAGTGTGCCGAGGACCGCCATCGCGATCGCCAAAAACAGCAGCACCACGCGGGCAAGAAATCGGCCGTATCGCTGCTCCAACAACTGCAACACGCTCAGCTGATACGGCTGGTCCCAGGGCCCAAAGGAAACCAGCAACGCCGTGCCGGCCAAACCCAGGGCGACGCCACCAACCAACGAAGAGGGGTCGATCGTGGCAAGCACGTGGGTCGCCAAGGTCCATCGGGCCATTTCGAATCCCTACCGCTTTCCTTGTTGTCGTCGACGCAGCGCGCGGATGGAAAGCCGCGCGATTTCCAAATCGGGCAGGATCTCGTTTGCCCTTTCATAGCCACGAATGGCCGCACGATCATCGCCCAGCGACTCGCGGCAACGGGCCCAGCCAAGCCAGGCGGGATAATGAAACCGGCAACGCCACAAGCACGCTGAATAGGCGCGACTGGCGGCCTCGAAATCATCCAAGCCCTGCCAACAAACACCCAATTGATGATGGGCTTCGGCGTACAGCGGTGCACGGTCGCACAGGATCATCACCAGCGGCAGGGCTCCGGCGTATTGACCACCGTCAATCGCGTGCATGCACTGCAGCAATTGTTGATGGTGCAGCGGCGCGGCGTCGCGGCTGACTTGCAAGCGGAACGAATCGTCCGCGACCAGCCGGACTCCGCGGTCCGGATCCGCGAGTGCCCTGCCCAGAGGGTCGATCGATGACCGCTGTCCCACCGTTCCCAACGCCAAGGCCGCCGCGCGGCGAAGTTCAACATCACCCCGCGAAAGCAGGTGCGCCAGGGTCGCCGGCGAATACGATTCGGCGACCGCGGTCGCGAATTCGACGCCATCGGCCGTGCTAAGATAGCGACGATAGGCGGTTGCTAAACGCGTCGTTCGGACCAGGGGCGTGCTCACGCGATTCTCCGTCAAAATGGTTCCGATGCGATCCTTCCTGTCCGCATCGTAGAACCCCCAATCGCCGTGGCAACTTCCCGCCAGACAATTCATCTTTGTCGCGATCGTAATTACCCCCGGCGAGTTCAACAATAAGCGGATGTTTCGAAAGTCAAATCGCTCGCACGGGTTTTGCCCGATTTTGCCGTGTCTGCTGGGGCTTTGTACGGCCTGGATGGCGGGATTCGCGGTTCAACAGGCCATTTCAGCGAATCCGCAAAGCGTTCAGCGGCCGCTGCGCGATCGACTGGCACAGCCGCTAAGTTTGTCGCTTCAAGGGGTGGCGATCCGCGACGCGGCGAGCCGAATTTGCACCGAAAAAAAAATCAACCTGTGGTTCGACACCCGATGCAATCCCTCGACCCCGGTCCATTTGGATGCCACATCCCAGCCTGAATCCGGCACCACCTGGGCATCGCTGACAAACCTTGCCGATCAGGCGAACCTGGTCATCCTGCCGGTCGATAACATTTTGGTCTTCACCCAAGTCGAATACGCGGGCGAATTCGCCGCTTGGCCAGGCTGGACCGCCGGCCCCTCTGAGCGGGTCGCGTCTGGACCGGTCGCATCGCGGACTCGCTGCGATGTTCAGTGGCCCCTGTTGACGCCCCCGACGACAGCCGTCGAAGCAATCAACAGAGCCGCCGGCCGCAACACGCCGGGAACCGATTCCGCTCAGGAACCGCTGACCCACGACCTGCTTGCCCTGACACGCTGGGTCGCGATCGATCCGAACGTCGGGGTCCAACTCATTCGCATCGGCAATCAGCGCGGCGAGATTGCGAAACCCGTTGGGATTTCTCAGTCGGATGCTGGTCCTGGTAAAGCAGACCCGGGTCCCCGATACAAATGGCCTTATGCCAAAGGCCGATTGCGTTTGCCCGAGGGAAGCCAGCCGGTGCGGCCCGAGCGTGGGCTGCGTAACGCCGATCGATTCCGCTGGATCCGGGCCGATGCCGCCCAACACAAACGGCTGCTGGATCAATGGATCGGCCAGGCCGCGACGAACGCAAAAACGCGGGCGTCGAAAGTCAACCTGACAACCAAGTTTTCTCTTCGAGTGCGCGCGCCCGCCGAGTCATTGCTGCGCAAATTGGCCACCACGGCCGGCCGCACGCTCGAAATCGAACTAGCCGATGCGTCGCGAGCAAAAAAGGTGATCGACTTCGAAGCCACCGATGAAACACTCGCGGCGCTGCTGGAACGCGCGGCCACGGCGATTGACGCAACCGTTCGCATCACACCCACGCAGGTGATCGTGGGTGACAGCGTGCCCGTGCCCAAATAATCGCGATGTTTGGCGATCAAAACGCGATGCTTACCGATCGAAATGGCGTCGATCTAAACGCGACACGCGCCGCCATCAAATAGCGGAATCGTCATCGAAAAGTTTTCCGGATAGGTCAGCTTTTGTTCCTCCAACATTTCGATGGCAATCTGTTCGCCCAGTCGCAAGCTCTCGATGTAGTCGCTGTAGTAATGCACGCCGGCCCAGTTTCGACCGATTGCAACATTTGCCGCCAACTTATTTAACTCACCCTCGATCGTCAGCGGCGAGTCCAACGTGATCGTTTTCAATTCACGCCCGTCACGCGTCGGATAATACGCAACCGGCGCCCGACCGTCGGGTGTTTGGATAAACCATTCCGGTGGTGTCCAGCCGTGGTCAAAATAGGCTTTCAGGATCGTCACGCAGGCCCCCGCGACGGTGCCATGCCCGGCGCCGTATGACGGATGCATCGGAGATCCTTCGGGGAACGCCATCGGCAATAGGTACGACGCATCGCGACGATCGGGCTCGTTTTTTTGTTCCGGCCGTTTGTTGTTGCGTTCGTTGTGTTGGCGAATCACTTCAAGAAAGTCCTGATCCCCCAGGACCATATCGCTCAAACCGACTGATGTTTCATCGCCGTCGCCGCCCATCAAGGTTCCCAGTGGACGGAGCACGCCGCTTTGAAGATCGACGTCGTTTAGCCAGCGATCGACCCGGCCGCCGACGGCTTCGGGACGCAATCGACGATGAATATTGAACTTTTGGTAGCGAACCGCCTTGAGTGCCCGCGTGGCGACTTCGCAAACAAGGGTCAAGATATGAGGTCCACCGAAATGCGCGAATCCTTGCTGGTGGTCCGTCGCATCGGCACGCAAAAACGGGATGCCCGGATCAAACGGTGCGCCCGATGACAGTAGAAAAATGCACGCGTTCAAATAGGCTTCGTACAGCGCATCGTAATGAACATAGGTGGCCAAATCACGCGGCGTCGCGATGAAACGCAGCGCCGGCAACGATCGGTGATCTGCGTCGACATAACTTTCTTCGCCGCGGACATCGGCGCCGTTTTGGACGTCCAGGTACGCTTTCCAAGTGGTCATAAAATCGCGCGCCGGGGTCGCGACGCGAACGCGATGATCAATCTCGATCGACCCATACGCGATGCGACCATCGGTGACCTCGCGAACATTGCCCAGGCCCCGATTTCCGCTGAGGAAAAATTGTGACAAATATGGCCCCTCACGTTCGCCGGGCGTGACGCCGCGAAACATGTCGCTACTGTGGTTCAGCAATCTTCGCCGACTAATTTCCGCGTCGTCATAGCCGCGTTCTTCATCCCAACCACGGAACCAGGGCAATTCGGCAAGCATCTCGAAGCATGCTTCCAACAGTCCTGGATCGACATCGCAATCAGGATGGTCAACGGTGTGGCGATCGGCTTGCTTGGCGGCCCCCGATTCTTCTGGCAGCGGAAAATCCGAAAACGGCAGCTCACGCAGCAACGCCATGCAATAAACCTCCGCGACCTCGGCGACCAGTTCATCACTGTCCAGCGTCGGCGCCGGCGGCATCGTCACGGCTTGCGCGTCGGGCCCCTGCAAGTCAAAGACGTTTCCGGCGCCCGCGGATTCCCAGGCACGGACACGAACGCCCGCTTCCCCCGTGGTCGCGAACTCGGGCCGGTTCGTCGGATTCTTGGCGATGTTCGAATACCAAAACGGCCGGCGGTCCAACGTTGCGGCGTCGATCAAACAGGGACTCGGCGAATCCGGAACGCGAAGGTCGGGGTCGCTGCCCGCCTCGCGATCCGGTCCCAACGGCGTCCGTCGAAAATCGATTGGGGAACTCGATTGGATCCCTGTCACAAACAATTCAAAACCGACCGGATTCACCAGCAGCCCTGTTCTTGGGTCATGGGCCAGGCCCTTGGTGAATGCGGCCAGCAATGAAGCGGTGCCACGCCCGTTCCGGTACCGATACTCCTCGCCATTGTTTTGGTGTTTGACACGGCCGCGGCCAGCGGCCAGCCGCGCGGCGGACTGCCGGACCTCCAACGCTTGTTCGACTCGGTTCAGATTCATGTTTGGCTTTGGTTTTTGACGGGGGCATCCCTCTGCGGGGGGGAGATTAGAAGCGCCCGGCCGGGAGGTGTCAAATTTTGCCGGTTGTATCGCCCAAAACGATCGAGGTCCGGCTGCAGCAATTGTTCCGAGCGTGAAGGTTGGATCGGTTCACCTGAGCGGGTCGATTTGACCACAGCCGGGGGGATGCGTCGTGCCGCTCATTCCCGGCAAACCCGACGCGGACGCAAAACGCTTCGCACTTCGTTCATGCACTTGACTTTCATGCCCGCGAGTGGATTGAAAATGTTGAAAAAACATGTTTCCGTCGTCAGTCGATGCTTGTTGTTCGTGATGGCGATCCAGATGGCGTTTCCCGTTGCCGCGGCGCCGCCCATTATCGAAAAGTTGCTGGCACCGCTTAAGCGGCACGGCCATGCTCCCAAGACATCCCAGGATGCGTGCATCGAGGAATTAGCGGCAAACATCGATTGGCTCGAACACAACATCGATCGCTACGGTTCCATCGTGGCCAAAGAACCCGATGTGTGGGGCGAGGCTCGGCTGACGAAGTACCGCGGGGAAGTGGAGGCGGAGTTGGCCAAGCAAGTCGGCAATTTCAGAGCCACGCTCAACGGTGCCTCGGCCGTTCGTGACCTCGCGCTGCTGGCGGCGTCGCTGCAGATGGCATCGGGCGAAGGGGCGGACACTTCAGACTTGGGCGACTTTACCCAGATCTCCATCGGCGCCGAAGGCATCGAGCCACAAGCGCCGGAGCTCGGTGACTTTGGCCTGATGAGCAGCAACGGATTGTTTTTTGCGTCCGAGTTGGAATTGGAACCGGTCACCGTCCTGGATCAACAACGTCGTTACCTCGACCACCTCAACGAACTTCGCCGCATCAACGAAGGTGATGACGCCGCCGACGCGCCCGGCTATTCGCTGAACTTGGTCCGCATCCCGGTCTCGGTGTTGCCTGGATCCAAAACGACGCATGGCTACGGTGCCGAAATCACCGCGACGGCCACGATGGAATTGCCGGAGCACTTGTTGGCCGACACCTTTCGCGATTTGGTGATCAACGATTTGGTGGACCAACTCGGTTTGCCAATGACACGTTTTTTGAACAGCGACCCGGCGCGGGTGGCCCAATTGTTGGCCGCTTTTGCCGCCGACCAACAACCTACCAAGGCAATCGCAGAATTTATTCGATTGGTTGAAGACAACCCGATCGTCACGTCGGATCCGTTGATCGCTGCGGCGATCGAAAAACGTCTTACTCAAGTTGGCAAAAAACCAAACTACATCGGCGTGTCGAAAGGGGACGTTCGTTTGCTCAAATTCGTCAAC